>CANRWP010000015.1 GCA_947643595.1 uncultured bacterium
TGTAAAATAAGGAAATTTTTTATTTAGTTTTATTTAGCAAGTGGCAAACTCGGGCAGACTCAGTCCGCCGATCAAAGTGAGCGCATCGAAAACATTCATTGTCTTTCACCCCTTTTTACTAAATTTTTATTTTATTTTAACAGTCGAATGTAAAATTTATTATTAGTATTGTGTAAAATCTGTGTAAAATTCTACCGATATGGGGAAGAATGTGAAAAGTATAAGATGAAAAGTTTATTGAGTTTTGTGTTCATCCATACTATAATATAACTGAATGGTTTTTGTAATGGAAACGGGCAGTCCTGCGGCGGACTGATCTGAACAGATAAAACAGGCAGGAAAAAAGAGGAACAAGATGGAAAAAAGGGGAAAAATAAAACAGAATCTATACAGTCTGATCGTGACAGTTCTGGTGGGATTTATTTATTTCTACATCAATCTTCCGGCGATCAATATACACTCGGAGGATTTTTACGGCTTTATCATGTTGCTTTGTCTGGTGTACACGGGATGCATGATCTTTTTGGGAGGGGCGAAGACCCGTTCCGTGAAGGAGTTTATCCTGTTCAGCTGGAAGCAGGTGAAGCTGCCGTTTATCGTGTTTTTGGCGATCGTCGCTGTGACGACGGTGGGCTATCTTTTCGGTCTTGTGATCTTCCGGGCTTCTGCGTATTCTTCCTTGATGCCTATTACGACCGGGGATTTCACGGAGGATGTGGCGGAGATATCCATGGATCAGATTCCGATGTTGGATGAGGCTTCCGCCAATACGCTGGCGAACAGAAAGCTGGGGGAGTTGTCCGACCTGGTATCTCAGTTTGTGGTCAGCGACACTTCGGCACAGATCAACTATAAAGCGAGGCCGGTGCGGGTGACGTACCTGCACTATGAGAGCTTTTTCAAATGGTGGAGCAACCGTTCGGATGGTATCCCGGCCTATATGATAGTGGATATGGTGACGCAGGATGTCAATGTGGTGCGCCTGGAGGAAGGCATCAAGTATTCTCCGTCGGAGTATTTCAACAGGGATCTCTACCGTCATCTGCGCTTCAATTACCCTACGGCGATCTTTGAGAATGTCAATTTTGAGATCGACGAGGATGGGGTGCCCTACTGGGTGGCTTCCGTGGTGGAAAAGCGGATCGGGCTTTTTAACGGCGATGATGTGCAGGGAGTGGTACTCTTGAACGCGGTGACAGGCGAGTGTGTTTACCATGATGTGGCCGATGTGCCGACCTGGGTGGACAGGGTGTACAGCGCGGGGCTGGTGGTGAACCAGTACAATTATTACGGCAGATACCACAACGGCTTTTTCAACTCTCTCTTCACCCAGAGCGATTGTACCACGGCGACGACAGGCTATAACTATATCGCGATGAACGACGATGTGTATCTGTATACCGGCATCACATCCATCAGCGGCGACAGAGGGAATATCGGCTTTATCCTGGTCAATCAGCGGACAAAGGACGCCCGCTATTATTCCTGTGCCGGGGCGGAGGAGTATTCGGCGATGTCTTCCGCCGAGGGCGCGGTGCAGCAGTTCAGCTATGACGCGACATTTCCGCTGCTTTTGAATATCTCGGATCAGCCCACCTATTTTATGGCGCTGAAGGATGCGGCGGGTCTGGTGAAGATGTACGCGATGGTCAATGTGCAGCAGTATCAGATCGTGGCGACGGGAAATTCCGTCAGACAGTGCCAGGAGAATTATCATGAACTGCTGATCGACAATCAGGTTATCGAGGATGACAGGACTCATAATGACGGGATGCAGGGCGGTATGAATGGCGAGGCCTCGCCGGAGGGTATTTCCGGGGAAAACGGCGGGACGGGAGCGGAAAATACAAAGGAGAGCCCGGAGGAGGAACCCGGCATAGAGGAGTATGAAAAGATAGACGGCACGGTCGGGGAGATCCGGACGGCGGTTGTGGAAAATAACACATGCTATTTTGTATCGATCTCCGAAATGGAGTCGGAAAGATATTTTATGCTGCGGGCGGATGAAAACCTGGAGGCGGTGCTGCTGAATGAGGGCGATACAGTGGAGCTTTATTATCTGCCGGGAGAGGGAACGGAGAGGATCGTGAAAGCGAAGCTGGGGAAAATTATCCGGGATATGGGGACACAGGAGGCTTCGGAGGAGACGAGATGAGACCAAAAGGTTTTTCGAAACTTTTGTTTGCGATCCCGTTCACGGTACTGGCGGCAGCGCTGCTCTTCTTTGGAGTAAAGCTGTTTTTGGGGAGAGATGCGGAGGAGAAAGCGCCGGTATCGGTGGAAAAGGTGGAAGCCGAACCGCTTGAGGAGATTCCCCGGGAATCCCCGGAAGAAGAGGGACAGGAGGAAACGGCGTCGGAAGAGCAGGAAGATCTGCCCGGAGAGGCGGAGCAGACGCAGGCCGAAGATCCTCAGGAACAAATAGTGGGAGAAGAGGAGGGCGCCGAGGCGGATATGTCCGAGGTGCAGACCGGCGCAGGCGAAAATGCCAACGTCACTATCGGCATCGACGTCGCCAGATATCAGGGCGTGATCGACTGGCAGCAGGTGGCGGCCAGCGGTGTGCAGTTCGCCATGGTCCGGGTAGGCTACAGAACCCAGAGCGGCGGGGAGATCTGCGAGGATTCCACAGCGAAGTACAATATGCAGGAGGCGACAAAAAACGGGATCAAGATAGGGGCTTACTTTTTTTCCACCGCTGTCAGCGAGGCGGAGGCGAAGGAGGAGGCGGACTGGACGGCTGACTATATTTCCCAGTACCAGATCACCTACCCGGTGGCTTATAATTGTGAGGGGTACAGCAGCGAAGGCAGCAGACAGTTCGGGCTGGACAGGGCGGCGCGGAGCGATGCGGCGTTTGCGTTTCTGGACCGGATCTCGGAGCGCGGCTATACGCCCATGTTCTATGCGGCGAAAAATGAGATGGAGGGCGACAGGGACTGGGATGTCAGCGCCATCTCCGCAAAATATAAAATATGGGTTTCTCAATATCCGCAGATGCCTTTTCCGCAGACTGAGAAATCTTCGTACAGCAAAAGTCACGCCATGTGGCAGTATACCAATCGGGGTACGATTCCCGGCATTCCGAAAAATGTGGATATGAACGTGGCATATTTCGGATATGACGAGACGGCAGCGGCGTTAAACAGCGAGGCGCCGGAGGAAGTGGTTGCCAATGTGGAAGCCCTGGTGAATTTTACGGAAGTGGATGAGACGGTTACGGCGAAGGATGTGGTAAATTTGAGAGATCGTCCCGGACAGGGGGCAGACAGTGTGGTACTCGGCACGCTGGCAAACGGGACCACGGCGCAGCGCACGGGTATCAGCGACAGCGGCTGGTCCAGGCTTTTGATCGACGGACAGAAAGTGTATGCGGTATCCAGTTTCCTGACGACGGATACTTCCTATGTGACGCCCGACCAGACGGCAGCGCAGGTGCCTGCGGTGCCCGACAACGGCATTAAGACGCAGTTTGCATCAGTGAACGAGAGCGTGACGGCAAAGATCGAAGTGAATTTGCGGACATTGCCCAGTGTCACGAACCCGGACGCCGCGGTGTCCGCCACATTGAAATACGGGGAATGGATCACCAGAACCGGTATATCGGACAACGGCTGGTCGAGAGTGGAGTACAACGGACAGACGCTGTACTGTATCAGCAGTTATCTGAGTACGGCGCCGTAGACGAAGGATGAGGAGAATGACATGAAATATAACAACAGGAAAAAAACGACAGCGCTTCTCATGGCAGCCTGCCTTCTGGCCTGCGGATTTTTTATGAAGCCCGTTATGAAAACGGAAGCCCGGACACCGCTGGTGATCTGTATCGATCCGGGACACGGAGGCGAAAACGGCGGAGCCATGTATAATGGCCTCTGGGAGAAAGATCTGACGCTGCAGATCGCGAATGCCATGTATCAGGAACTTTCTCTGTATGACGGGGTTACGGTCGTTATGACCAGAACAGCCGATGTGGATTTGTCGCTGGAACAGCGGGCGCAGATCGCCGCGGGGGCGGGAGCGGATTTTCTCTACAGTATCCACTTAAACGCCTCCCCTTCCCACAATCTCTTCGGTTCCGAAGTGTGGGTTTCGGGGTACGGCAATCACTATGCAAAAGGGATGAGTTTCGGCAATATCGTCCTGCAGCAGCTCTCGGCGGATGTGGGTGTATATCCCAGGGGTGTGAAAACAAAACTGCGGGAGAGCGGAAACGGCGATTACTATGGTGTCATCCATCAGGCCAGGCGTCTGGGGGTGACGGCGGCGATCATCGAGCACTGCCATATGGACGAGGCGCACGACAATGAATTTTACAGAGGCGAGGGGGCTTTGGAGAGACTCGGAAAGGCGGATGCAACGGCGGTGGCGAAATATTACGGTCTGAAATCGTCGGCTTTGGGGGTGGATTACAGCAATTATACCTATTTACAGTACCCCAACGCCGGAACGCCGAAGATGCAGGATATGACGGATCCGGAGGTGGCTCAGATCGAGCTGCTGTTCTACGATAAGGATACAGGGCGCGTCCGGCTCCATGCGAGGGCTAAGGATGCCCAGAGCCGGATCATTTATTACAGCTTCAGCGGGGACGGAGGACAGACCTGGTCGGGATTGTGGGGCTGGGCGCCCGCGGGAGAAGGCTGCATTGAACTGACTCTGCCGGAAAACAGCACCGGGGAGGTCTGCGTCCGGGTACATAACGAGTATGACAGATTTACGGAGAGCAATCATATCTTTTTGCAATAATATTTTATGATAGACAATTAGGAGATGACGGCATAAGTTATGACAAAAGAGACTGTGATGTTGAATGATCTGGAGATCGGGCGTTCGGCGAGGATCGAGTCGGTGGGCGGGGAGGGAGCCCTGCGCCAGCACTTTCTGGACATGGGGCTGATACCCGGCGCGGAGGTGACATTGGTGAAGTTCGCCCCCATGGGGGACCCGATGGAGCTGCTGATCCACGGTTACGAGCTGACGCTTAGATTGGACGATGCGGCGAAGATTGAGATAGAACCGCTGACAGGGCAGACAGAGGAGAGAAGCAGGGGCACTGGCAGGGAAGATCAGGGAAAGGCGAAGAAGGAGCATCCGGGGCTTGGCGAGGGCGGAAAATATCATGCCAGGGGGGATGGTGATCCGCGGCCTCCCGGCAGTATCCTTACTTTTGCTCTGGCGGGAAACCAGAACTGCGGCAAGACGACGCTGTTCAATCAGCTGACCGGTGCCAACCAGCATGTGGGCAATTTCCCGGGGGTGACCGTGGACCGCAAGAGCGGGGTGATCAAGGGCTATCCGAAGACCGAGATCACCGATCTGCCGGGGATTTACTCAATGTCGCCCTACAGCGCGGAGGAGATCGTAACAAGACAGTTTATCATAAACGAAAAACCCACGGGTATTATCAATATTGTGGATGCCATGAATATCGAGCGCAACCTCTATCTGACCATGCAGCTGATGGAGCTGGGAATTCCGATGGTGTTAGCGCTAAACATGATGGATGAAGTGCGGGGCAACGGCGGTGCGATACGCATCAATGAGATGGAGTCGTTGCTGGGGATTCCGGTGGTTCCGATTTCGGCGGCGAAGAACGAGGGTGTGGACGAGCTGGTGAATCATGCCGTCCATGTGGCAAACTATCAGGAGAAGCCCGGTCGTATGGACTTTTGTGATGAGAAAGATCACGGCGGTGCGGTACATAGATGTCTTCACGGCATTATGCATCTGGTGCAGGATCATGCGGAGGCGGCGGGGATTCCCGTGCGGTTTGCGGCCACCAAGCTGGTGGAGGGGGATGAGAGGATTGAAAATGCTCTGTCCCTGTCCGGGAACGAAAAAGAGATGTTGGAGCATATCATTGTGCAGATGGAGGAGGAGCGGGGACTGGACCGCGCGGCCGCCATTGCGGATATGCGGTTTACCTTTATCCGGAGCCTGGTGGATGCGACGGTAGTGAAACCCGGGGAGAGCAGGGAGCACGCGAGAAGCAGAAGGATCGACCGGCTTCTGACCGGAAAATACACGGCAATTCCCGCGTTTGTCGGTATTATGGGAATGGTATTCTTTTTGACGTTCAATGTGATAGGTGTTTTTCTGCAGGGGCTGCTGGAGATGGGGATCGATGCGTTTATGCAGGCGGTGGACCGCACCTTTACGGCGTGGCATGTGAACAGCGCCCTGCATTCGCTGGTGATCGACGGGATCTTTACCGGCGTGGGCAGTGTGCTGAGTTTTCTGCCGGTGATTGTGACATTGTTTTTCTTTTTATCGCTGTTGGAAGATACCGGTTATATGGCGAGGGTGGCCTTTGTGATGGATAAGCTCCTTCGGAAGATCGGCCTCTCCGGCAGAAGTATCGTGCCGATGTTAATTGGCTTCGGCTGTACGGTACCCGGCGTGATGGCGAGCCGGACGCTGCCCTCGGAGCGGGACCGTAAGATGACGATCCTGCTGACTCCGTTTATGAGCTGTTCGGCAAAGCTGCCGATCTACGGTTTCTTTACGGCGGCGTTCTTCCCGGGGCGGGGAGGCCTTATTATGGTGGGGCTCTACTTTTTCGGTATTTTCGCGGGTATCCTGACCGCTCTTCTCTTTAAGAACACTCTCTTTAAGGGGGAGGCGGTGCCCTTTGTGATGGAACTGCCGAATTACCGGCTGCCCGGCGTGAAAAATGTGGCGCGGCTTCTGTGGGATAAGGCAAAGGATTTTTTACAGCGCGCCTTCACGGTGATTTTTATGGCGACCATCGTGATCTGGTTTCTGCAGACATTTAATCCGCACTTTGGCATTGTGGCAGATTCTAAGGAAAGTATCCTGGCTATGACGGCAAGCCTGATCGCGCCGCTCTTTGCGCCGCTTGGTTTCGGCGACTGGCGGATATCCACGGCTCTGATCACCGGCTTCATGGCGAAGGAGAGCGTGGTATCCACGCTGACAGTGCTTTTCGGGTCGGGGCAGACAATCACGGAGATGCTCACGCCCGTGTCTGCGGCATCACTTTTGGTGTTTTGCCTGCTGTATACGCCCTGTGTGGCGGCGGTGGCGGCGGTGAAGCGCGAACTGGGCGGTAAATGGGCGTTGACGATGGTGTTTGGGCAATGTGTGATTGCGTGGATCTGCGCTTTTGTGGTGAGAATCATTTTATCGGCGATATTGTGACCGGAGTAAAAAGATAAAATAAAGACAGAATAAAGGGTGAGGAAGTAAATGGAAAATCAAAAAACGAAGAAGCAGGGGCATACCACACATTTTCTGATAGGGAGTTTTGCCATGCTTCTGATCATCAGTATTGGGGCGTTTGTCTGTCTGGGCTACTATATGGGCAGAGTCAGTGAGAACTCTATCGACAAAGTGGGCAACGTGTATATGGCGGGTATCAAGGAACATATCGTCGCGCATTTCCGGACGCTGATCGATCTGAAATTTGAGCAGGTGGAGGCGGTGGTGAAAGTTGTTCCGAACGATATGGACAATGCGGAGGAACTGTATGAGGAGCTGGTCTATCGGAGCAATGTGCGGAATTTTTACTATCTGGCGCTCTGTGCTGAGGATGGCAGGATCGAGATGCTGGACGGGGAATTTTTTCAGTTTGCCGATCCCGATCCGTTTTTTGAGTCTTTGAAAAGGGGAGAGAAAAAGGTTGCGGTAGGAAGAGATATCAACGGCAATGAGGTGATCATCTTCGGCGTCAGCGCCGATTATCCGATGAAAAACGGGGAAAAATGTCTGGCTATGGCGGCGGCTGTGCCGATAGAATACATCAGCACAATGTTGGGGACGGACGAGGACGAGGACGCGCTGATCTATTCCCACATTATCCGAAAGGACGGAAGCTTTATCGTGAGCGATATGAGCGATGAGTATCCGGATTATTTCAGCGCCCTGTACGGGAGATACGACCATGACGATCCGGTAAAGATAGAGAATTATATTCAGGATCTTTCCGCATCCATGGAGAAAAAGGAAGACTATTCCAGCATCATGAATTTCGAGGGAAGCAGTCAGCAGATCTATTGTACGCTTCTGCCCTACTCGGAGTGGCATCTTCTGACCATCCTGCCTTTCGGCGTATTGAATGAGACTGTGGAAAATATGAACAGAAGCCGGACGGCGGCGACGATGCTTGTCTGTGCGGTGATCCTGGTCGTTCTGCTCACTATCTTCTTTACCTATTTCCGGATTACCCGCCAGCAGCTGCGGGATCTGGAGCTGGCCAGGGAGGAGGCGCTGGAGGCGAACAAGGCGAAGAGTACTTTCCTGTCCAACATGAGTCATGATATCCGGACGCCGATGAATGCGATCGTGGGCATGACGGCGATCGCGACGGCGCACATCGACGACAGGGAACAGGTGCAGAATTGTCTGCGCAAGATCACGCTGTCCGGCAAGCATCTGCTGGGGCTGATCAACGATGTGCTGGATATGTCCAAGATCGAGAGCGGCAAGATGACGCTGACGGAGGAGAGGATCTCTCTGCGGGAGGTCGTGGAAGGCGTGGTCGGCATCGTGCAGACTCAGGTGAGAGGGAAAGATCAGAATTTCAATGTACATATTGATAATATTGTGACGGAGGAGGTGTACTGTGACTCTGTCCGGCTCAATCAGGTGATGCTCAATCTGCTGTCCAATGCGGTGAAGTATACGCAGGAGGGCGGTACGATCCAGCTGTCCCTGTTTCAGGAGGAGGCGCCGCCGGAGAAGGGCGAGGATTATATCAGGACGCATCTCACAGTGCGTGACAACGGGATCGGCATGTCCCCGGAGTTTGTCGAGCATGTCTTTGACTCTTATTCCAGGGCGGACAGCAGGCGGGTGCACAAAACTGAGGGTGCGGGACTGGGCATGGCGATCGCAAAGCATATCATCAACGCGATGGAGGGAAGTATCACCGTTAAGAGCGAACAGGGTAAAGGAACGGAATTTCAGGTGATACTGGATCTGGAGAAGGCTGAGGTGGAGGAGGTCAATATGATCCTGCCGGCGTGGAAGATGCTGGTGGTGGATGATGACGAGACATTATGCCGCACGGCGGTGGAGTCCCTGGATTCCATCGGCATACAGGCCGACTGGACGCTGAGCGGGGAGAAGGCCATAGAGATGATAACAAAGCATCACAGGATGCGGGACGATTATCAGATCGTTCTGTTGGACTGGAAGCTTCCGGGAATGGACGGTATCATGGTGGCAAGACAGATCAGGCGTATTCTGAATGAAGAGGTGCCGATCATTCTGATCTCTGCCTACGACTGGAACGAGTTTGAGGAGGAGGCGAAAGATGCCGGCATTGACGGCTTTATCGCGAAGCCTCTGTTCAAATCCACGCTGTACCACGGGCTGAAGAGGTACATGGATGTGGAGGAACAGCAGATAGAGAAAGATATGGACCTGACGGGACACCGCATCCTGGTGGCGGAGGACAATGATCTGAACTGGGAGATTCTCTCGGAATTGCTCTCGGATATCGGGATGGAACTGGAGTGGGCGGAGAACGGAAAGGTCTGTCTGGACAAATTCAGGGAATCCGGGGAAGGGCATTATGAAGCGATCCTGATGGATGTGCGGATGCCGGTGATGACGGGTTATGAGGCGACCGAGGCGATCCGGGCACTGGAGAGGGAGGATGCGAAGACGATCCCGATCATTGCCATGACGGCGGATGCGTTCTCCGAGGACATCAGGCGGTGCCTGGACAGCGGAATGAATGCGCATACGGCAAAGCCTATCAATCTTGATGAGGTGGTGGCACTGCTGAAAAAATATATGCTGTAAACCGTATAAGGAATCGGAGCCGGATCGTAGGGATATGATCCGGCTTTTTCGGAAGGAGAGTACAGATGAGACTGTTTCATTTATCGGATCTGCATATTGGGCTGAAACTCCTCAACCGGGATATGCGGGAGGATCAGGAGTATATTCTGGAGCGTGTCGCAGCGCTGGCGGCGGAGAAAAAGCCGGATGTGGTACTGATAGCCGGGGATATTTACGACAAGTCCGTGCCTTCGGCGGAGGCGGTGGAGGTGTTTGACCGCTTTGTGGGACAGCTGCGGGAGGCGGTACCGGGGGCGGTGGTCATGATGATCAGCGGCAACCATGACAGTGCTTCAAGAGTGGACTGCTTCCGCGGGATTTTGTCGGGGCAGGGGTTATATATGATCGGGAAACCTCCTGTGCGGAAGGGGGAGAAAATGGAGCGGGTGACATTGGAGGATGCTTACGGCAGGGTGCACTTTTATCTGCTCCCCTTTGTGAAGCCAGGGATGGTGCGGGATATCACGGGGACAAGGGAGGACGGGAGCCTGCTCTCCTACCATGAGGCGCTGAAAAAGCTGATGGAGCGGGAGGATATCGAGGCGAGCGAGAGAAATGTGTTCGTGAGCCACCAGTTTTATGTGCCGGCGGGAAAGAGCGCCGGAGAGGTGGAGCGCATGGACTCGGAGATCCGCACCGTGGGAAATATCGATGAGGTGGGGGCGGAGCTTCTCGACGTCTTCGACTATGCCGCGCTGGGACATATCCACAGGCCCATGAAAGTGGGCGGCGAGAGGGTGCGCTACTGCGGTACGCCTCTGGCGTCTTCCGTCAGCGAGGCGGGACAGGAGAAAGCGGTTTTGATGGTGGATCTGGAGCAGAAAGGAAAGATTACGGTCACGCCGCTTCCTCTTGTGCCGCGAAGAAAGGTGCGTGTGATAAAGGGGAAGCTGGCGGATGTACTGAAACAGAGCTGTGAGGACTATGTGAGTGTGCTTCTGACAGACAAGGTGGATCTGGATGTGATCGATATGAAGGAGCGGCTGCATCTGGTATTTCCGAATCTGCTGGAGATCAGACGGGAGACGGAGAGAAGGGCGGATTATGGCGGGGAAGCGGACAGGGAGATACTTCTGGATCCGTTTGAGCTGTGCTGTCTGTTTCTGAAGGACATGGATGCGGAGGAAGAAAAGATAATAACAGATGTTATCAATACAGTGAAGGGGGAAGTCTAGATGAAACCATTGAGGCTGACGGTGCGCGCTTTCGGTTCCTACGGGGCGGAGACGACGATCGATTTCACGAATATATCCCAGAAATTGTTTCTGGTCACGGGAGATACCGGCGCGGGAAAGACCACAGTGTTTGACGCGATCGTGTTCGCCCTCTACGGGGAGGCTTCCTCCATGTCGAACAAGAAGGACGGGACGCTTCTGCAGAGTCAGTACGCGGCGCTCGACGTGACTCCCCTGGTGCGGCTGCAGTTTTCCGATGGCGCCGGCGGGGAGACCTATACGGTGACGCGGGTCCCGAGGCACCGTAAACTGATCACCAGAGGAAAGGATAAGGGGCGGCGGACCAGGGAGGAGAATGCATCCGTCTCGCTTATCATGCCGGACGGCTCCGAGTATCCCTCGAAGGAGACGGAGGGAAAGATCGAGGAGATCGTGGGGCTGACGAAAGATCAGTTCATGCAGGTGGCAATGATCGCCCAGGGGGAGTTTATGGAGCTTCTGCGGGCAAAGTCTGACGCCAAGAAAGAGATTTTCCGAAAATTGTTCCACACGGAGTTTTACGAAAGGATCGTGTCGGAGCTGGAGGAGCGCAAACGCGGGAAGGAGCGGGAGATTGCCGATATAAAGTCGAAATACGGCGCTATAGTCCGCGGGATAAACGTCCCCGAGGGTTATGAGCGCTCGGAACAGATTTCTGCGCTGAAAAGCCAGGTGCAGAGCGGCATTCTGGCCAATATGGAGGAATTTCTCAGGGAGATTGCGCTGCTGCGGGATTGCTGCAGGGCGGGGAAGGCGGCAACGGAAGCGGACTACAGGGCGGCGTCCGAAATGAGGGATAACAGGAGGGACGCCTGCACCGCGGCGGAACGTCTGCTGAAAGATTATGCCCGGTTGGAGCAGGCCCGGGCGGAGCTTGTAAAGTGCGGGGAAGAAAGACCGGATATGGAGGAAAAACGGCGTCTGAGGATGGGAATTCAGGCGGCCTATGACGTTTTGGCGGATTACAGGGCCTGTGAGGCGGCGGCGAAGGCGGCAGAGATCACGGGGAAAGAGAAGGCCGGACAGGAGGAAGCGCTGCCGGGGCTCAGGGCGAGCGCCGAAGAACTTGTCGAGCGCGAGAGGGACGAGGAGAAAAAATACGATGCCGCCCGGGAGAAGTATGATAAACTGTCTGAGCGAGTGGAGGCAGCCAGACAGATCCTGGTGGAGATGGCAGACACAAGAAAAGAATACGAGGAAAACGCCGAGGCCCTTGCGGACGCGGAAAAGAAGTGGCAGGCGGCGAAGGATCATTTGGCAGGCCTGGAAGAGAAGGAAAAAGAGTGGAAAGTCCAGGAGGGGATACTTGCGGATGCAGAGACGATCCTGGAGAAATGGAAGCGAAAGGAGAAGCTGGCGGAGGATCTGGCGGAAGCATCCGGAGAAGTGAGAGCGCTGGAAACACAGATCGGGGAGCAGTCCGGGAAGGCGGAGAGGGCAAAAGTTTCCTATGAAAAGGCGAAAGCGACATACTTAAAAGAAAATGCTGTGTACGAGAGGGAAAAACAGAGGTTTCTCGACGCGCAGGCAGGGATCTTTGCCGCGCAGCTGAAGGAGGGGGAACCCTGCCCGATCTGCGGTTCGAAAGAGCACCCTGCCCCCTGTCACAGCGGTCAGGGGAAGAGCCTGTCGAGGAAAGAACTTGAAATGTTGGGCGAAACGGTGGAAAAACTGCGCAAAAGCCAGGAGGAAACGTCAGGAAAGGCCAGGGAGGAGGAGACTTCCCTGCGGGAGAAGAAGGCTCTATATGACGGGGAACTCCGGGAACTGGCGGAGAGGTACCGGGAGGCGGCCGGTGATGCAGGCGCGGCGGCAGTAGGCGAGGCAGAGCAGGAAGCGGAAACGGTTCATACTCTGGTTGGGAGTTTTCTGAAAAAGGTGCGGGCGGAGGGAGCTGTCCTGCGGGAGAATGCGGACAGGCTGAAGAAAGTGCAAAAAGAACTGGAAGACGCCGGAAAAGAGAGGGAAAAATTGCGGCAGTCCGCAGAGAAGCTGGCGGAGAGTGTGCAGGAGGCGAACATCGCCGTGCATCAGAATCAGGCGAGACTGGAGAGCCTTTCGGACAGGACGGAGTTTTCCGGAATGGAGGAAGCCCAAAATCTGCTCAGGGAGGAAGCGGAGAGGCGAAACGCTGCGAAAGCGCTCTATCTGGAAGCGCAGAGTAAGGCGAAGCAGGCGGAAGACAGAGTGAAGGAGGCTGAGACACTGCTTCAGAGATATGCGGCGGAGCTCCCGGAGAAGGAGGCTGAGGCGAAGGAGAGAGAGGCAGCGTACGTATCCCTGATGGCGCATAGAGATATTTCGGAGGCGGAATGGAAAAAGTTGACGGCGGAGTACAGGAGAGAAGACATCGATATCCTGCAAAAACAGTTAGATGACTTTAAACTGAGAGAAGAGAGAGCTCTGACGTTGGAAAAGGCAGTCGAAGAAGCCCTGGAGGGAAGGGAGAAGCCCGATGTGGAAAAGCTGAAAGCGGAGGAAGCGAGGGCAGAGGAAAAACTTGGCTTTGTCAAAAAAAACCTGGATCTCTGGGTGTGCCGGGAGAGGGACAATGCCGTCGTATACGAGGAGCTTGCGGCGGACGCGGACGAGAGAAGGGAGGCGGTGGTGCAGCATTCCCGTCTGGAGAGGCTATATAGGCTTGTCTCCGGAAATGTGAGCGGATTCAGGATGGATCTGGAGACCTTCGTGCAGCGCTACTACCTGGAGAGAATTCTGACCTCCGCCAACAGACGGTTTCTGCAGATGAGCGCCGGGCAGTATGAACTGCGCATGGTGTCCGCCGAGCGGGCCGGGGAGGGGAAAAACAGAGGGTTGGACCTGATGGTATACTCCGCCGTGACAGGGAAGGAGCGGGAGATCAAAACCCTATCGGGAGGGGAATCCTTTATGGCGGCGCTGTCCCTTGCCCTGGGTATGGCGGATCAGATCCAGGAGAGTACCTCGTCCATCCATCTGGATATCATGTTCATCGATGAGGGCTTCGGATCTCTGGACGATCATTCCAGAGATCAGGCAGTCAGGGTGTTGAAGGAGATGGCGGAGGGGGAGAAGATGATCGGCATCATCTCCCATGTGACGGAGTTAAAGCAGGAGATCGAGGACAGACTCGTCGTCAGCAAAAGCGACACAGGGAGCGCTGTCAGGTGGGAATAATATGCGGCTTCACGGCGAAGCCGCTTTTTTCATGTTTTTTTCTCAGGGAAAAGTGATGAAGAGGGGGACAGGTACATATATATAGGGATAGGAGAACATGTACCATCAAGATATGGTAAAGGAATGTTTTCCGGATACTATGATCCCGGTGACGGAAGGGAGGAGGTATTGCGGTGAAAAAGGAGGAGATTCTGCATATGTTTCCGTCATCCCTGCGGGGGCTTTTCCACGCGGCTGCGAGCGGGGCGGAGGAGCTGCAGGAGATAAGGCTGCGGGCGGAGAAGCCGGTGATTGTGATAAGGAGACAGCGGGAGTACTTTCTGACAGGGGAGGGACAGCTGACGAAAGAAGCGGACGCGGCGAGAAAAATGGATGCCGGGGAGTTGGAGCAGGTTTTGCAGCACATCTGCAAATATTCTGTCTACGCCTATGTGGATGAGATTCGACAAGGATATCTGACATTGCCCGGGGGACACAGGGTTGGAGTGGCAGGGCAGGCAGTCCTGGAGGATGAAAATCGGATCAGAACAATAAAAAACATACGTTATTTAAATATCCGTATAGCACACGAAGTGAAAGGAGCGGCAAAACCGGTGGTTTCCGAAGTCTATGAAGGCGGACGGTTCTGCAATACGCTGATATTGTCCCCGCCCGGCTGCGGAAAGACTACGCTGCTGAG
This sequence comes from uncultured bacterium, assembly GCA_947643595.1. Lineage (GTDB taxonomy): Bacteria > Bacillota > Clostridia > Lachnospirales > Lachnospiraceae > 1XD8-76. The sequence goes on from CANRWP010000015.1 coordinate 14,863, forward strand.
GGATCTTGTCCGGGAGATTTCCAACGGGAACAGATGGGGGCGCGGTATGTTTGTGAGTGTGGTGGACGAGAGATCCGAGCTGGCGGGCAGCTATCTGGGGGTGGCGCAGAATGATCTTGGGATCCGGACGGATGTGCTGGACGGCTGCCCCAAGGCGATGGGGATGATGCTGCTCATCCGTTCGATGTCGCCGCAGGTGATCGCCATAGATGAGTTGGGAAGCCCGGAGGACGCGGAGGCGGTGGAGAAGGTACTGAGGTGCGGCTGTCAGATTCTCTCCACGATCCATGCGGAGGATATGCGGGAACTCAGGCAGAAAGCTTTTATGAAGAGACTTCTCGAGGAGAAGGCTTTTCGGCGGTTTATCGTACTGGGAAAGGAAAACGGGAGCTGCGTGGTAAAAAAAATATATCGGTGTGAGTGAGGGTGTTATGCTGCGCATTTTTGGGATATTTGTGATCATGGCGGGGAGCAGCGGCTGCGCGTACAGCATTGTGAGAGAGCGGGGAGAGTATCTGGAGAGATGCAGACAGTGGCTGGAATTGTTCGAGTTGATGGAAAATGAGATCGCCTTTCAGAAATCTTCTCTGCCGGAGATCTGTGCCAGGAGCGGGAGCCGGCTGACGGGAAATAAAAAGCTTTTTCTGGACAGGATCGGGCAGGCTTTTGCGGATGGCGGCGATACGTTGGGGGAAGTCTGGCGGAGGGAGATAAGACGGATTCTGGAACTGGAGCCTCTGAACGGGGATGTGGAGAAGGAGGTGGAGGAACTGGGGGAGAGGCTCTGCTTCGAGGATGGTGGGATGCAGAGAAAGATGTTGTCCGATATGGGACGGTATCTGGAAAAACATCTGAAAGAGCAGGAAAGTCAGAATCGGGAAAAAAACAGGCTGACTCTCTGCGCCGGTGTGATGGGCGGGCTGCTTCTCGCGGTTCTTCTGCTGTAATAACAGACAAAGTGTAAAAATAGAAATGGGAGACGGACATGACAGTTAGTGTGATTTTCAAGATAGCGGCGGTAGGCATATTGGTTACGATACTGGGACAGGTTTTGAAGCACAGCGGCAGGGAAGAGCAGGCTTTCCTGGTGTCGCTTGCGGGATTGATCCTGGTGTTAACCTGGATCATGCCTTACATATACGATCTGTTTATGTCTATTCAGAATCTTTTTTCTCTTTAGATCGGCAGAAGGCGAAGAGAAATCCCGGAAAGGAGCGAAGCGGATGATCGTAGTCAAGATTTCAATGCTCGGTGTACTGGCAGTGCTGATGGCGCTGCAGTTTAAGATACTCAGGCCGGAGTATGCGGCTTACATCGGAGTGGCCTGCGGCGGACTGATCTGCGTGTTTATCGTGGAGTATCTCTCCAGAGTATTTCAACAGTTCGGGCAGCTGCAGCAGTATGTGGCGGCGAACAGGGAGTATCTGAATATCCTGTTAAAGATGATAGGCATCACCTATATCTGTGAATTCAGTGCGGGGATCTGCCGGGATGCGGGATTTCAGACGATCGCAGGGCAGATAGAAGTATTCGGGAAAGTCTGTATCCTGCTGTTCGGGCTGCCGATCGTAATTTCACTTCTTCAGACGATAGGAAATTTTGCATGAAAAAACATACGTTATTGCTGTTTTGCACAGTATTCTTTCTTTATTTTGGAATTTTCGACATAAAATGCAGGGCCGCTGTCATAACGGAAGAGGATTTTGGGGGAGAGACAGAGGGAAAAGAGGAGAAAATGGCCGGACCGGAGGACATTTCCGAGGAGTTAAACAGGCTCTGGAATGAAAACTATATGCAGGAGATCACGGATTATCTGGACAGCGCATACGGGAAATCGACGCCGGATGCGGGGAAACTGTGGCAGGATATCATGAAGGGAAACTTGCAGGACGGTATAAAAGAGTTCGGCACGCAGGCGGTGAAGAATCTGTTTTTTGAATTTTCGGCGGGGCGGGAGGTTTTTATGAATATTCTGTTGCTGGCTGTGCTGTCCGCTCTTTTTACGGTGGTGATGGATATTGTGGAAAACAGACAGGTATCTCACCTGGGATTCTATTTTCTGTATCTGCTGCTGTGCATTATGCTCGCCAGAGTGTTCCGGACCATCTATCTGGAGACGGAGAGGATCCTGATGTCCGTCACGGATTTTGTCAGGATACTGGTGCCGGCGTACACGGCGGCGCTCGGGATGTCCAACGGCAGCGCCACTGCCGCTGTGTACTATGAGGGGATCCTGCTTGTGATCTGGTGTGTGGAGGAGGTGCTTTGTCATGTGGCTCTGCCCGGGATAGAGCTGTATATGCTGTTGGCGGTCATGAACGGTGTCTGGACGGGGGAAAGGCTGGGGGGCCTGTTGCAGAGTTTGAAGAGGGGGATCGAGTTGTTGCTGAAGGCGCTGTTGTGGGTCATCGGCAGTGTAGGGGTTTTGCAGGCTATGATAACACCCGTTATTGACTCTCTGAAGTGGAATACGGCGAAAAAAGTGGCGGGGATGGTGCCCGGTGTGGGAAATATATCGGAGGGAATCTCGGAAATTTTTGTGGGATCGGCAATCCTGATCCGAAACGGTGTCGGCATTTTCTTTGCGGTCACGCTGCTGTTTTTATGCCTGGTGCCGCTGTGCAAAATGTTTGTGCTGTCGGGCTGTCTGAAACTTTCCTCCGCCCTGGGGGCGGTGGTGAACCATTCCAGGCTGACGACCTGCTCGGACAAGGCGGCTGAGGCGGCGTTTATGCTGTGCAAGGTACTTCTGACCGGGATGGGACTGTTTTTGCTGAGCATCGCGGTTACGGTGCTGGCGGTGAGCAGGAGTATGTAGCGGATTCGGAGGAAGACGGGTGGGAGAAATATGCGGGAACAGATAAAAGAATTGTGTATTTTTATGATCTGCGGACAGACGCTTCTGTATTTTCAGAGCGGAAAAAAGTATGAGAAAATCTGTCGGATGATCCTGGAGCTTCTTGTGCTTGCGGGAATTGTTGGGATGATCTTAAACACTCTGCAGTCCTTCGGTATTCGGAGCGGAGAGATGCAGGCGGCGGGCGGGGCGGTGGCGGGTATGCAGCGGGACATGGAGGAGGCGCTCTCCAGACAGCTGGATATGGACAGCTTTGACGAGGTGTTTATGGGGGGGATTCCGGTGGAAGGGCTTGTGGAAAAGTATACGGAAAATGAAATCAAATCAAACTATAATTATTTTGCCAGACAATACGGTCTGGAGATAGAAAAAGTGGAACAGGAAGGAGAAAAATTGCAGGTGTTTTTCAAAAAAATTACCGCTGAAAATGCCTCCGTCTCGGATGCGGAGAGTGAAGAGGAGGGAGCGAATGAAAGAAATCCTGCAAAAATTCCGGAGATCGAGCAGGTGGAGATCAAGGAGATCAAGCTGGGAGAGAGGGACGAGAGAGGGGAGGAGGAAGGAGGGCACGGGGAAGATACGGAAACTTTTCGCAGGCAGTTCGCTCTTGTCTTAGGTATGGAGGAAGAGAATTTGGAGGTGATCTTTGTTGACTGATAAAGTCATTAAAAAATGGAGACGAAAGCTTGGCAATATGAAAAAGGAGGATTACATCGTGTTGCTGCTTCTCGGCGTTCTTCTTCTGATCATCTCCCTGCCTGCGGACAGGGGGCAGGAGGGGAGAGAGAGTGGGGAGTCTTCTTTCGGAGGGAAGGAACAGAGCGCGGGGGACGGGCAGAACGCCGAAACTTTGGAAAACGTGGAAACCGCGTCTGCGGAGGCGGGAAATTTTAAAAATAACAAAAGTTATGATATAGATACTTACGTGGTTCATCTGGAACAGCGGGTGGAGGAGATGCTTTCCGGTATGGAGGGGGCGGGAAAGGTAAAGGTGATGATCACGGTGGCGGATATGGGTACCGAGATTTTGGAGAAGGATAAGGAGATCACGACAAGCGATCTGGAGGAGACGGACAATGCCGGGGGCAGCCGGAAAAGTCTGGAGAGCGGACAGCGGGAGGAGGTGATCTATATCAGGGATGCCGACGGAAATGAGAAACCCTATGTGGTGTGCAGAAAGCTTCCGGAAGTGACGGGGGTGGTGGTGATGGCAGAGGGGGCGGGAAACATCAGAGTAAAAGAAAATATAATTGGAGCGGTTGGAGTATTATTTAATTTGAACGAGCATAGAATAAAAGTAATCAGAATGAAATCTTGAAGGGGAGAAAGTTTTGAAAAAAATATTTAAAAAGAACCAGCTTATGATAACGGCTTTAGCCTTGATGATCGCGGTTGCCGGCTATCTGCATTTTTCGGGCGATGTGTCGGATCAGATCACGATATCCGAGGGCGACGGCGAGGAACAAACGGAGAACACCGCATCCGAGGCGGCCACCATGATCGAGTATACGGTGGAAGATACATATACGGCAGATGAACTGGCGGAGATGGAAGTAAACAGCGATATGAGCGCTACGGACGACGATATGGGTTCTCTGGATATCTCGGATGAGGATATGCTTGCGGATATCGAGAGCCTCGACAGTGATGTGACGGATGCGGACGACGGGTATGAGGATGAACTCTCATCGATAGAGGGTATGCTGGCGGAGAGCAGCGACGTGCAGGACGGCGAGGTGCCCGGGGAGGCGGTGTTCACTTCCACTGTGAATGTGAACACACTGCAGGGCGCGAAACTGATGAAAGAACAGACCCGCGCAGAAAATAAGGCAGCGCTGATGCAGATCATCAACAGCACCAACATAGCGGACGATCAGAAGCAGATCGCCTTAAACAGCATTGTGGAGCTCACACAGACGGCGGAGAAGGAAATGTCGGCGGAGATCCTGCTCGACGCGAGAGGATTTCAGGATGCGGTGGTCAGCATCACCGGGGATACCGTGGACGTGGTAGTGTACAGTTCCGACCTCACCGACAGCCAGCGGGCGCAGATCGAGGACATTGTGATGAGAAAGACCGGAGCACCGATCGAAAATATTGTGATCAGTACCACTTTGAATTAAAATAGATATGTGGTATAATATGCGGACAGGGCAGAACCAGGCGGGCAAAGAAGCAGCTGTCAGACTTGTCTGAACAGATGTTTCTTCGCCCGTTTGGCGAGCGAAGCGAACCCGGAAAACGAAGTTTTTCGGGTTTCTGCCCGTAACTTGCAAGTAAGCTTCGAACGGATAGGTGTTTTTAGCCCCGTAACTTGCAAGTTACGGGCGGATCATGGGAAACTGGAGGAAATATAAGTGACAGAGTATACAAAGGAAATTAATCGGAGAAGAACGTTTGCCATTATATCTCACCCGGATGCGGGGAAAACGACGCTGACGGAAAAGTTTTTGCTGTATGGGGGCGCGATTAACCTGGCGGGCAGCGTCAAGGGGAAAGCCACGGCCAGGCATGCGGTGTCGGACTGGATGGAGATCGAGAAGGAGAGAGGTATTTCCGTCACATCCTCGGTTCTGCAGTTTGAATACGGCGGATTCTGCATCAACATACTGGATACGCCGGGACATCAGGACTTCTCGGAGGATACCTACCGGACTCTGATGGCCGCGGATTCGGCTGTGATGGTGATCGATGCCTCGAAGGGAGTGGAGGCGCAGACCAGAAAGCTCTTTAAGGTCTGTGCCATGCGCCGTATTCCGATCTTCACCTTTATCAATAAGATGGACAGGGATGCAAACGATACCTTCGATCTGCTGGATGAGGTGGAAAAAGAGTTGGGTATCGCCACCTGCCCGATCAACTGGCCGATCGGTTCCGGGAAAGGATTCAAGGGCGTCTACGACAGAGAAGGGGATAAGGTCATCACCTACTCGGATACGGAGAAGGGCACGAAGGAAGGAGTATCGAGGGAGATTCCTCTGAAAAACAGGGAGGAACTCTCCGAAAATATCGGACAGGCCGCCGCGGAGAAACTGCTGGAAGAACTGGAACTTCTGGACGGAGCGGGAGCGGAGTTTGACCTGGAGGAAGTGAGAAGCGGCGATTTGACGCCGGTGTTTTTTGGATCCGCACTGACGAATTTTGGCGTGGAGATCTTTTTGCGGCACTTTCTGGATATGGCCACAACGCCGTTGCCCAGAAAGGCGGATATCGGCCTGCTCTCGCCGGCGGAACATGACTTTTCCGCTTTTGTGTTTAAAATACAGGCGAATATGAATAAGGCGCACCGGGACAGGATCGCCTTTATGAGAATCTGTTCTGGCAGGTACGACGCGGCGATGGAAGTGCGGCATGTGCAGAGCGGCAGGGTGATGCGGCTCTCCCAGCCCCAGCAGATCATGGCGGACGAGCGAAAGATTCTGTCGGAGGCCTATGCAGGAGATATCATCGGTGTCTTTGATCCGGGCATCTTTGCCATCGGAGATACGCTTTGTGTGCCGAAAGAGAATTTTCAGTATGAGGGCATCCCCACTTTCGCGCCGGAGCATTTTGCCAGAGTGCGGCAGATGGACACGATGAAGCGAAAACAGTTTATAAAGGGAATCAGCCAGATCGCTCAGGAGGGTGCGATCCAGGTATTTCAGGAACTGGCGGGCGGCATGGAGGAGATCATTGTGGGCGTGGTGGGCGTTCTGCAGTTTGAAGTGTTGAAATACCGTCTGGAGAACGAGTACCGCGTGGATATCGCTTTGGAGCAGCTGCCCTACGAATATATCCGCTGGATCGAGAATAAGGAGGAGATCGACGTGCTGAGGCTGCAGGGTACTTCCGATATGAAAAAGATTCAGGATCTGAAGGGGAATCCGTTGCTGCTGTTTGTGAATGAGTGGAGTATCCGTATGACCTGCGACAGGAACAAGGATCTCAGGCTGTCCGAATTTGGAAGGAATTAAGGGAAAATAACATGTGTTTTTTAAAAGAAAAGGCGGAAAATCCGCGGACAGGAGGAAGAAGGAAACGGAGACTGGCGGCGTTTCTTTTCGCGTGTGTTCTCGGATTGACCGGATGCGGTGTGTCGGATTTTTATGAGCAGATCACGGAGTCGGATGCGGACGGCGTGATCGACAGGATAGCGGAACCGGAGGATGCGGCGGAAAAAGCGCCGGAGACCGGACAGGATCCGGATGGAGAAGTTTCCCAGGAGTACGCCCGGATCGAGGAAAACAGGGTGGAGGAAGGAAGCAGTCATCTTTCCAAAAGCGATCTGGAGAAGAGGAGAGAGGAGATCGGACTCTCCGAGGCGGACCTTGTGGGGCTGCAGGAGGCTCAGTTCGGCAATTATTATTTTGAGCAGCTGAACTCCGAAGAAAGGATTCTCTATGTGGAGTGCTATCAGATCCTGGCTCTTCAGGGGGAGGAAATCCTTCTCTCTACGACGGACGTGGAGCTGCTGCCCAGAGTGTACCAGTGTGTGATCAATGACCACCCGGAGTTTTTTTACCTGAACGGCTACACTTACACTCAGTATACCAGGAAGGAGGAAGTGCAGTATATCACGTTTTCCGGGAGGTATCTCTACGATGCCCGGGAGGTGGAAAGGCGGCAGGCGCTGATCGACGCGGCGGTGGAGGAAAAGCGTTCGGGACTTGTCGGGAGCGATGACTATGAGACGGTGAAGCTCGTCTATGAGGATCTGATCCTGAGTACGGACTACAGCATGGATTCGCCTGATAACCAGAATATCTGCTCTGTGTTTCTGGACAGAAGATCGGTCTGCAACGGATACGCGAAGGCGGCGCAGTATCTGCTCAATGATCTGGGGATTCCCTGTATTATCGTGAACGGGAACGCCAACGGCTCCTCCCACGCATGGAATATTGTGGAGATCGACGGGGCATATTATCATATGGATGTCACCTGGGGCGATCCCTCCTACTATTCGGAGGAGACGGAGGAAAAGGAGGGGGCGCCGGACATCGATTACAGTTATCTGTGCGTGACGACGGAGGAGATCAGCAAAAATCACAGCATGGATACGGCGTTTGTTCTGCCGGAATGCGTCTCCATGGAGGCCAATTATTTCGTGCGTGAAGGACTTTACCTGTATGGATATGAGGAGGAACGCATGCGGGAGATTTTTGACGCGGCGAAGGCGCAGGGGCGAAACACGGCGATCATCAAAGCGTCCGGCTGGGAGGCCTACCGGGAGATATATCGCAATCTGATAGAAGAACAGAAAATTTTCGACTATTTTGGCGTCTATCAGGAGAGCGGGGAGTATAAGATCGCTTACTCCGGAAACGAAGAACTCTACACGATCAGCTTCTGGGAGTAACTTCGATGAAGATATGCTTTGCAAAAGGAAAGATTTTTGGTATACTGATTTAGTAGCAGAGTATGAAAATATAAGGAAACAGAAAATAAAACAGGAGAAAACAAAATGAGCAAAGAATTGGAGAGACAGAGTCTGGAATTGAGGGAAGATGACAGCATGGGTTCCGTGAAGATCGCAGATGACGTGGTGGCGATGATCGCGGCGCTTGCGGCGACGGAAGTGGAGGGTGTCGCTTCCATGGTGGGGAATGTCACCCACGAACTGATGAACCGGATGGGATATAAAAATATTGCCAGAGGGGTTAAGGTGGAGGTCTACAATAAAAAAGTAAAGGTAGATATCTCCCTGAATATCGAGTACGGCTACAATATTCCCACTACCGGACAGAAGATCCAGAGTAAGGTGCAGTCGGCGATCGAGAGTATGACCGGACTGGAAGTGACGGATGTCAATATCAGGATCGCCGGAGTGAACATGGTAAAGACGACAAAATAAGCAGACGAAAGAATGAGCGTTATGAGCAGACGTGAAATAAGGGAACGCATTTTTAAGTTGCTGTTCCGTGTGGAATTCTACAGGGCCGAGGAGATGGAAGAGCAGAAAGAACTCTTTTTGGAGGACGTGGAAGATTTCCCGGAGGAAGCAACGCAAAAAGATAAACAGGAAGTCACAGAAAAGTATGATGCGATCGTGGACAAACTTCCTGAAATCGACGTGATGATAGATGAGAAGGCGGTCGGATGGAGTAGCAGACGTATGGGAAAGGTAGATCTTGCGATCATACGTCTTGCGGTCTACGAGATCTGTTTTGATGAACAAATCCCCACCGGGGTGGCGATCAATGAGGCGGTGGAGCTGGCCAAGAGTTACGGGCAGGACGGTTCTGCGGCTTTTGTGAACGGTGTTCTTGCGAAATTTGCGAAAGAGATGTAAAGCGCGGTAGAGGAGTAGTATGCAGAACATTTATACGGTTGCCCAGGTAAATGCCTATATTAAAAATATGTTTACTCAGGACTATATGCTTCAGTCCATCTCCGTAAAAGGAGAAGTCAGTAACTGTAAATATCACACTTCGGGACATATTTATTTTACCTTGAAGGACCGCTCCGGGACGATTGCCTGCGTTATGTTTGCCGGCAAGCGTTCCGGCCTTGCATTTCGGATGACGGAAGGGATGCAGGTTGTTGTGAGCGGCGAAGTAAACGTCTATGAGCGGGACGGAAAATATCAGCTCTACGCGAGCAGGATCACGAGGCAGGGCATCGGGGATCTGTACGTGAAGTTTGAACAGCTCAAACGGAAACTGGAAGAGCAGGGGATGTTTGCCGCCGAGTATAAGCGGGAGATACCGAAGTATATCCGGACGCTTGGGGTGGTGACGGCTGAGACCGGTGCGGCGGTGCGGGATATCATCAGTATTTCGCGCCGGAGAAATCCTTTTGTGCAGATCATTTTGTATCCTGCCATCGTGCAGGGGGATGCGGCGGTCTCGAGTATCGTGAACGGCATTCACGCCCTGGAACAGATCGGGGTGGATCTGATCATTGTGGGGCGGGGCGGCGGTTCCATCGAGGAACTGTGGGCCTTTAACGAGGAGGAAGTGGCGAGAACGGTTTTTGAGTGCGCGGTGCCTGTCATTTCCGCGGTGGGACATGAGACCGATTTCACGATAACGGATTATGCGGCCGATCTTCGGGCGCCCACACCCTCCGCGGCTGCGGAGCTGGCGGTCTGTGACGTTCAGGAACTGTTCGGGCACATGCAGACGATGCGGGAGAGATATTGCCGCGGCATGGAGAGAAAGCTGAGGGAAGCCTTTTTGTTGCTCCAGAACAAAAAGGACAGATTAAAATATTTGAGTCCGCTCTCCCGGATCCGGGATAAACGGAATCTCGCCATGAAACTGGAGGAGGCTCTGCAGGATGCGATGGAGCGGAAAATACTGGAGAAACGACAGATGCTGCTTTTCTGCGCGGAGAGGCTGAAAGGGCTCTCCCCGTTGGAAAAGTTGAACCAGGGCTATTCCTATGTGAGCACGGAGGCGGGAAAGACCCTTATCTCGGTGAGGCAGGTGAAGCCCGGGGATCGATTGAAAATTTATGTCGCGGACGGGTTTGTGGAAGCGGATACGGTGAGGGCAAAAAAGGCATAATATAGAGGAAGATATGGCGATGGATGGGACAGAAAAAGAGATAAAGCTGGAAGAAGCTTTCGCGAAACTGGATGAGATACTGAACGAACTGGAATCTCCGGATATTTCGCTGGAAGAATCCTTTCAGGTTTATGAAGAGGGCATGAAGCTGATCAGGCAGTGCAACGAGACCATTGACAGAGTGGAAAAAAGCGTGCTGAAACTGAATGAAAACGGGGAACTGGAGGAATTCTGAGACAGCAGGAGGAACACGGAGAGGATTTGAGGATGGAGTTTGAAAAAGAATTGGAGTCGCGGATAAAATATGTGGAGGATGTGATCAGGAAATACCTGCCGGCGGAGGAAGGATTTCAGAAGAGCCTTCTGGAGGCGATGAACTACAGTTTTCTGGCGGGGGGAAAGCGGCTTCGCCCGCTTCTGATGCTGGAGTGTTGCAGAATGTACGGTGGGGATGACAGGTTGGTCTGGCCTTTTATGGCGGCACAGGAAATGATCCACACGTATTCTCTGGTGCACGACGATCTGCCGGCGATGGATAACGATCTCTACCGCAGAGGGAAAAAGACCACCCATGCGGTCTACGGGGAGGCGATGGCGATCCTGGCAGGCGACGGACTCCTGAATTATGCCTTTGAGACTGCCTGCGGAGCGTTTTCCATGGAGGGACTTTCCCGGCAGGAGCTGGAGAGAGTCTGCCGGGCCATGAAGATCCTTACACGGAAGGCAGGCATTTACGGTATGATCGGCGGACAGGCCGTGGATGTGGAGGCGGAGAAGCGAAAGCTGCGGTTAGACGGAGAGAAACTGCTGTTTATCCATGAGCACAAGACGGCAGCGCTCATCCAGTCCGCGATGATGATCGGCGCCACGTTGGCGGGGGCGGACGAAAAAGCGGTAAGAGAGCTGGAGAGAGCGGGGCTGGCGATCGGCGTCGCGTTCCAGATTCAGGACGATATTCTGGACATTACGGGTACGCTCGAGGAACTGGGCAAGCCGGTGGGCAGCGATGAGAAGAATGATAAACTGACATATGTGTCGGTATATGGGCTGGAACAGTCGAAGCGGGATGTGGAGAGACTGTCGAAAGAGGCTCTTGGGATACTGAGGGACAGGCCGGAGAGAAACGAATTTCTGGAGGAACTTGTGGTTAGTCTGATCACAAGAAGAAAATAGGAGGCTTTAAGTAAAGCGGATATTTGGGGGCGCAGTCGCTATGTATTTGGAAAAGATCAGAAAGGCAAACGATATCAAAAAAATTGAGAGGGAGCATCTCGGAGAGCTGGCTCAGGAGATCAGGGATTTTCTGATCCGGAAGATCTCGGTCACAGGCGGGCACCTGGGATCCAATCTGGGCTGTGTGGAGCTGACGATGGCGCTGCATCTGGCCCTTGATCTGCCAAAAGATAAGATCGTCTGGGATGTGGGCCATCAGGCCTACACCCACAAGCTTTTGACGGGCAGGAGAGACGGGTTCGATACGCTGCGCAAGTACGGCGGCATGAGCGGTTTTCCGAAGCGCAAGGAGAGCGATTGTGACTGTTTCGATACGGGACACAGTTCCACTTCCATCTCCGCGGGGCTGGGGATGGTGCTGGCGAGAGACCTGCAAAGACAGGATTTCACAGTGGTATCCGTGATAGGGGACGGGGCGCTGACCGGGGGTATGGCCTATGAGGCCATCAACAATGCCAGCAAGCTGGAGACGAATTTTATCATTATTTTGAATGACAACAATATGTCCATCTCCGAGAATGTGGGCGGTGTCTCAAAGTATCTGAACGCGATTCGCACGACGGAGAATTATCTGGATCTGAAAAATACGGTCTACAACGCGCTGATCGGCCTGCAGCACGGAGAGAGCATGGTGAAAGGCATCAGACGGGTGAAAAATGACGTGAAACGTCTCGTGGTGCCGGGCATGTATTTTGAGGATTTGGGCGTGACCTATATGGGACCGGTGGACGGACACGACATCCAGAAGATGACAAGGTTCATCCGGGAGGCAAAGAAGGTGAAGGGACCGGTCCTGATACATATGTTGACGACAAAGGGAAAAGGCTATGTGCCGGCGGAGAAACATCCCGCCCGGTTCCACGGGGCGGAGCCCTTTGAGATCGAGACGGGGCTTCCGGCGCGCCCCAGAACCAAAGCGAACTACACGGATATCTTTTCCACGGTGATGATCAAACTTGCCCAGAGAGACAGGCGGGTGGTGGCGATCACAGCCGCCATGGCGGACGGGACGGGATTAAAACGGTTCCGCAATATTTATCCCGAGCGCTTTTTTGACGTGGGGATCGCGGAGGAGCACGCCGTGACCTTTGCGGCGGGACTGGCGGCAGGCGGACTGCGCCCTGTGGTCGCTGTCTATTCCTCTTTTTTGCAGCGGGCCTACGACCAGATCATCCACGATGTCTGTATCCAGAACCTTCCTGTGATTTTCGCGATCGACAGGGCGGGGCTGGTGGGGAGCGACGGGGAGACCCATCAGGGGATCTTCGATCTCTCCTTTTTGTCCAGCATACCGAACATGATCGTGGTGGCGCCGAAAAATAAATGGGAGCTGTCGGATATGATGAAGTTTGCCCTGCAGTTCGAGGGTCCGATAGCGATCCGCTATCCGAGAGGGGAGGCGTACGAAGGGCTGCAGGAGTTCAGAGAGCCTGTCGCTTATGGGAAGAGCGAGGTTCTCTATGAGGAGGAGGACATCTGTCTGATCGCGGTGGGCAGCATGGTGAAGACGGCGGTTTCCGTGCGGAAGATGTTGAAGGATATCGGCTACGCCTGCTCCCTCGTGAACGCCCGGTTTGTGAAACCGATCGACGAAGAACGGATCAGAGAGCTTGCCGGCAGTCATAGGATGATCGTAACGATAGAAGAAAATGTGGCTAAGGGCGGTTTCGGAGAGGGTGTCAGAAGTTTTGTGGATTCCCTGCGGGGAGATCGCTGCAAGGTGCTGTCGATCGCGTTGCCGGATATGTATGTGGAGCATGGCAGCGTGGATCTGCTGAAAGAGGAACTGGGTCTGACGGACGGCTGCATTGCCAAAAGAATTGTGACGGAGTACGTGGGTGTTGGAGAATAATTATTCCGGAGAAAAATCAAAAAAGAAGCGGCTCGATGTGCTTCTGGTGGAGCAGGGATACGCCCCGTCCAGGGAGAAGGCCAAGGCCATCATCATGGCGGGCAGCGTGTTTGTCAACGGCCAGCGGGAGGATAAAGCGGGAGCGGCGTTCGTCCCGGAGAAGATCAGGACGTTTGAAGTGAAGGGAGCGGCGATTCCCTACGTGAGCCGGGGCGGCCTGAAACTGGAAAAGGCGCTGCGGGTATTTCCGCTGGAACTCAGTGGGAAAATCTGTATGGATATCGGGGCTTCTACCGGAGGGTTTACGGACTGTATGCTGCAAAACGGGGCCGAGAAAGTTTACGCCATCGATGTGGGGCACGGACAGCTTGCCTGGCAGCTGCGAAACGACGAGCGGGTGGTCTGTATGGAAAAGACTAACTTCCGCTATATGAAACCGGAGGATATCCCGGACAGGCCGGCTTTTGCATCCTGCGACGTGTCTTTTATCTCCCTGACAAAAATATTGCTTCCTGCGCGGGATCTGCTGCGGGACGACGGGGAGATGGTCTGTCTGATCAAGCCGCAGTTCGAGGCGGGACGGGAAAAAGTGGGCAAGAAGGGGGTGGTCCGCGACAGGGCGGTGCACAGGGAAGTGATCTGCAAAGTGATGGACTACGCGTCGGATATCGGTTTTCGGATCGCGGGATTATGCTTTTCGCCGATCAGAGGACCGGAGGGGAACATAGAATATCTTATCTATCTGCGGAAAGAAGTGGAGCGAGCGGAGCATGAACCGGATCTGACGGAGCAGATGAAACACCTGATGGAAGATGTGGTGCAGCGGGCGCATGATGAACTGGAAAAGAACAATGAGGTAACATGAATAATTTTCTTGTGGTGACAAACAGACAAAAGGATCCGACCTTTACCTGTACAAACCGTATCCGGGGTTATCTGGAGCGGCATGGAAAGGTGTGCCGGACGGAGACAGGGGACACTTCCGAATTAAACATTCCGGAGGAGACGGAGTGCGTGATCGTTCTGGGCGGCGACGGGACGATTCTTCGGGCGGCGAGAAATGCGGCGGTGTCGGGGATTCCGCTGATCGGGGTAAATCTTGGGACGATGGGATATCTCGCGGAGGTGGACAGCGACGACCTGGAGGAGGCGCTGGACCGGCTGTTATCCGGCAATTTTACAAAAGAGAGGCGGATGATGCTCTCCGGTAGGGTCGTGCCGGCTGGTGGGCAGCGGGAGGATTCCCAAAGTACAGCAAAGGACCGGGCACTGAATGAAATCGCGATCACGAGGAAGGGATCTCTGCAGATCATTGTCTTTTATATCTATGTGAATGGACAGCTTCTGCATACTTGTCACGCGGACGGCATTCTGGTGGCTACTCCCACCGGTTCCACGGGGTATAATCTGTCCGCTGGCGGACCGATCGTGGAGCCCCACGCGGAACTGATCCTGCTGACGCCGATCTGCCCCCATTCCATGAATTCCCGCACCATCGTGCTCTCGGCGCAGGACAGGGTAGTGATAGAGATCGGAGAGAACAAGAAGGGGTCGAAGCAGGAGGTGGAGGCCTGCTTCGACGGCAGTGTGGCGATGGCGATGCACACCGGCGACAGGATGGAGATACGAAAAGCCGGGAAGGTCACGGAAATGCTGAAACTGAATCAGGACAGTTTCGTGGAAGTGCTGCGAAAGAAAATGGATGTATAAAAGGAAAGGTATCGGGAGATGAAGAAGAATCGTCATGCGAAGGTTGTGGAACTGATTGAGAACTATGATATAGAGACTCAGGAGGAACTGGCGGAGAGACTGCGGCAGGATGGATATGAGGTGACCCAGGCTACCGTCTCCAGGGATATCCGGGAATTGAAACTGTCCAAAGTGCCTTTGGGCGACGGCAGACAGAAGTATGTGCTGCTGCGGGAAGCGCACGGAGAGATGAGCGATAAATATGTCCGGGTTTTGCAGGAAGGGTTAAACAGCATGGGGATGGCTCAAAGCCTTCTGGTCGTGAAGACCGTTCCGGGGATGGCGATGGCGGTCGCGGCAGCTCTGGACGCGATGCATCTGAAAGAGATCGTGGGCACGATTGCGGGGGATGACACGATCATGCTGGCGATACGCTCCATGGAGGATGCGGAGACGGTCAGGGAAAAAATAAATCGTGTACTGAAAAAATAAAACTTCTGTCCGGAGAGAGATGGAGGCAGAAATGTTAGAGAGTTTAAGTGTAAAAAATCTTGCGCTGATCGATGCGGAAGAAGTGGAATTCGGGGAGGGGCTGAATATTCTTTCCGGCGAGACAGGCGCCGGTAAATCGATTCTGATCGGCTCCGTGAATCTTGCGCTCGGGGAGAGGGCGGGAAAGGAGAGCATCCGGACGGGAGCGGATCATGCGATCATTGAGCTGCTGTTTCAGGAGGATTCCCCGAAACTGAGAGAGCTGATGGAGAAACTGGAATTGCCCTGGGAGGACGGTTCCATTATGATTTCCAGAAAGATCCAGCCCGCGAGAAGTATTTATCGTATCAACGGGGAGACTGTGACAACAAAACAGGTAAAACAGCTGGCGGAACAATTACTGGACGTGCACGGACAGCATGAACACCAGTCACTGCTGCACAAGAAAAAGCATCAGGAGATACTGGACGAGTATGCGGGGAAAAAGCTGGCGAAACTGTTTCCCGCGTTAAAAGAAAACTGGCAGAAACTTTCCGGTCTGAGAAAAGAACTGGAGGAGGCGGCCCTGGATGAGGAGCAGAGACTCAGGGAGCTTTCCCTTGCGGAGTTTGAGGTGCAGGAGATCGAGGCAGCGCAGATCAGACCCGGGGAAGATGAGGAACTGGAGAAGGTCTATCGGAAGATGACCAACAGCCGGAAGATCCTGGAGGGGATTTCGATGAGCTGTGCCCTGACCGGGGCGGAAAACGGCCAGGGAGCGGCGGATCTGGTCGGACATGCCCTGCGGGAGATGACATCTGTGTCGGGATTGGACGACGAACTTTCTGATCTGGCGGGGCAGTTGGAGGAGATCGATCAGCTTCTGCATGATTTTAACAGAGATCTGGCAGACTATCAGGAGAGGCTGGAATTTTCGGAGGAGGATTTTTCGAGGACACAGGAACGGCTTGACGTATTGAATCATTTGAAAAATAAATACGGTAAAACGCTGGAGGAGGTTTTGGCCTATCAGGAGAGACGGGAGGCCGGACGGCAGCGGCTGGCCGATTTTGATGCCTGGCAGGAGGAGTTAAAAGGGCAGATACGGGCGCTGGAGGAAGAATTTGAAGCGCTCTGTGAGAAGGCTTCCGGGATACGATCCCGGGCGGCAAAAGCGTTGGAGAAAGAGTTAAAACAGGCATTGCAGGATTTAAATTTTGCCCATGTGGAATTTCGGGTGGCGGTGGAGAGCGACAAAAAAATGCGGGGCCCCTCGGGCTGGGACGATGTGGAATTTATGATTTCCACAAACGAGGGGGAAAAGCCCCGTCCCCTCTCCATGGTGGCGAGCGGCGGCGAGTTGTCCCGCATCATGCTGGGTTTAAAGACTGTGCTGGCGGATAAGGATGCCGTGGAGACATTGATATTTGACGAGATCGACGCCGGGATCAGCGGAAAGACGGCATGGAAAGTTTCGGAAAAGCTGGGGATGCTCGCCGGAAAGCGGCAGGTGATCTGTATTACTCATCTGCCTCAGATCGCGGCGATGGCGGACAGCCATTTTTATATTGAAAAAAGGGTGGAGGACGGCGTGACGAGGACGAAGATCTCGCTTTTGGAGAAAGAGGAGAGAATTTCCGAGGTCGCGAGAATGCTGGGCGGCGAGGAAATTTCGCCGGCGGCTCTTCAAAACGCGAAAGAACTGATAGAAATGGCAAAAAATTCCATATAAAACAAAAAATGAGTGTAGTGAATTTCGATTACCTACGCATACTAAAAAGGACACCGCAGTGAAAAACACTGTTAGTGTCCTTTTGTGTGAGCATAAGTTGCAGGCGTTGGAGGAACTGAGAAAGATGAGAAAGGTGATCGGAAATTTATATAAAGGAATACTTGCGTTTACCATAGCAGGCGTACTTATTACCGGTTGGTATCTGTGTTACAGCAGCGTACCTTCGCAGGTGAGACTGACAACGGAAAAGGAGCAGCAGGTAAATTTTAAGCTGCCGGCCAGCGCCAGTATTGAAACGACGCAGGGAAAAATGCAGGCGGGGCTTTACCGGCCGCTCAGGATGGTGACGGGAGCTTCGGAAGCTACTTATCAGATGGATGTAAAACTCCTGGGAGTCATTCCGTTAAAAAGTGTGGAGATCCAGGTGATCGGGGAGCGAAATGTGTCCGCAGCGGGGTTTCCGGTGGGGATATTTTTGAAGACAAAGGGTGTCATGGTGGTCGGCGTAGGAAGTTTTAACGACATAGAGGGAACCGTGCACGAGCCCGCAAGGAATCATCTCGCCGAGGGGGATTATATTTTAAGCTACAACGGTGTGGAAGTCACCGGGAAAAAGCAGTTTATGAGCCTGATCGAGGAGAATCAGGGGGCGGAGGCAGTGCTGGGCGTCGAACGGGACGGTGTGTACTTAGAGGAGCGGCTGACACCCGCAAAAAATCAGAACGGCGAATATAAGATGGGAATCTGGATCCGGGATAATGCTCAGGGAGTCGGAACACTTACCTTTGTGGACGAGCATGGGAATTTCGGCGCGCTGGGACACGGGATCACAGATTCCGACACGGGGGAATTGATGGAGCTGGGGCGCGGATCGCTCTATGATACAAGGATCGTTGCGGTGAGAAAGGGAACGGACGGCGTGCCGGGGGAGTTGACCGGCATGATCGAATATGACGACACCAATGTGATCGGAGAGATCACAAAAAATACACCCTACGGCATTTTCGGAAAACTTGACCTGGAAAAGATGGCGGAGAACGGGATAAACCTGGAGACAAGGGAGATCGGCTTTAAGCAGGATATTCATCTGGGCGCCGCGACGATGATCTCTTCCGTCAACGATGAGGTGCAGGAGTACGCGATTGAGATCACTGCGATCCATATGGGCAACGACGGCGGCAGCAAGGGGTTAGAGCTTCTGGTGACGGATGAGAGACTGTTAAATCTTACCGGCGGTATCGTCCAGGGGATGAGCGGAAGTCCGATTATACAGGACGGGAAAGTAGTGGGGGCAGTGACCCATGTGCTGGTGAACGCACCCGAGAAAGGCTATGGGATCTTTATTGAGGAGATGCTGCAGGGGTGAGTGTTGGGGAGAAAAAGAGAGTGAGGCTTTGACCGGTCCGGCTGTGAAAGTTTTACTCTCTTTTTTATTGAGCGCCATACGGAAGTATGCTATTATTAAGTTGTATTTCAGATTAAAATCGTCAGGGAAAGAAAAAACTGCCGAATGAATATGAGGGGAGATAGGATATGAAAATCGAATCACTGAAAATACACAATTATAAGGTGTTTCGAAATGTTGAAATCAGGGATATTCCTAATTTGGCTGTATTCTTAGGGAAAAACGGGACAGGGAAGACTACCTTTTTTGATATATTTGGTTTTCTGCATGATTGTTTGAACAGTAATGTACGGACTGCTCTGGCGAAAAGAGGTGGATATAAAGAGGTTGTATCCAGAGAACAGACGGGGGATATTGAGTTTGTCATTAAATTTCGTCCGGCTGATGACGAACCTTTAATTACATACGAGATTTCTATCGGCCTGGACGAAACAGGGAGGGCAGTTGTAAAAAAGGAAATCCTTCGTTTTAGAAGAGGACAGAAAGGATCTCCCTGGAAGGTATTGGATTTTTCAATGGGTGAGGGTATTGCCGCGAAAGGAAAACTGAGCAGTTATGAGGATGTAAATCTGGCTACAAGGGAGCCGCAGAAACTGGATTCTCCGGATATTCTGGCTATCAAGGGTTTAGGGCAATTTAAGGAATTTGAGGCGGTGGCGACATTCAGAAAATTAATTGAAGACTGGTATGTGTCTGACTTTAGGATCGATGCGGTGAGAGACCGCCAGGAAATCGAGTACAGTGAGCATTTGACAAAGAGTGGGGATAATCTGTCCTCGGTGACAAAATTTCTTTATGACAATCATCCCGATATTTTTAATGATATCATAGAAAAGATGAAACAAAGAGTTCCGGGAGTTGAATATGTAGAAGCGCAGGAGACACAGGATGGTTATATTGTGCTTCGTTTTCAGGATGGCACATTTAAGAATCCTTTTTCCTCGAAATATGTGTCGGACGGCACCATCAAGATGTTTACGTATCTTGTGCTTTTGCATGATCCCACGCAGCATGCGCTCTTGTGTGTGGAGGAACCAGAGAACCAGTTATATCCCCAGCTTTTGGTGGAACTGGCCGAAGAATTCCGGGTGTATGCGGATAAAGGAGGGCAGGTGTTTGTATCCACACATTCTCCTGATTTTTTAAACGCGGTTCAATTGGATGAGATATATTGTTTCAGGAAGGATAACGGTTTTACGACGATATGTAAGGCTTCCGATAATACATTGATCAAATCCCTGTATGAGGCTGGAGAGCTTCCGGGTGCATTGTGGAAACAGGGGCTGCTGATGGAGGTTTAGGATGAAGCTTGTATTTTTACTGGAAGAGCAGTCGATGAAATACTTCCTGGATGGATTGCTGCCCAGGATTCTGCCTGAAGATGTACAGTTTGTCACCATTCCCCACGAGGGGAAATCTGATTTACAGAAATCGCTTACCGCAAAGCTGAAGGGGTGGAACGAGCCGAATGTGAAATTTATAGTTGTGCAGGATCAGGACAGCAACGATTGCAGAGAATTGAAAGAAAAATTGTTGGAATTATGCAAAAATTCTGAGAAAGAAGTGTTGGTCCGCATTGCATGTCATGAGTTGGAGGCGTGGTATTTTGGTGATATGAATGCCTTGAGCATGGCTTATGACGTGGACTTATCCACTGCAAAAAGGAAGAAAAAATACCGGATCCCTGATGGGATTATGAATCCCAAAGCGGAACTGAAACGATTGCTTCCTGAACATCAGCAGATTTCCGGTGCCAGAAAAATTGCACCAATCATCGGTATTGAGAATAATTCTTCTGTCAGTTTTCAAATGTTCGTAAACGGGGTAAAACGGATGGTGGACAGCGACGGCATACATGCTACATAAGTTTTTTTCATGACAGTTCAGCTTTTTTACTGGACTGTTATTTTGTAAGTAGAATAAGTTGAAGAGGAATATGATGGCAAAGTTCAGAGAAAAGATAAAAGCACTCATTTTTACCGCCGGTATGATGCTCTTTATTCTGTCGGCGGTTCTGGGAGCTCTGTCAGTCGGTTATCTGTCGGATATGCTTCCCGCCGAGGAATATCAGGACAGGGGCGTCCATACGTTTGTGCCGTATGAGGTGTACCCGGTCTCGGTGAAGAATACCGGCGCGAGCGGGCGCGACCGGCGCATGAACCCGACAAAAACAGTATATAAAGTATATTATTTTGACCGGACGGGAGAGGGATATCAGTGGTCCGTGGAGGTTTTGTCCAGAGAGCAGGGACAGGCGCTCATCGACGCCGTCGAGACGGTGGACCGACGGGTGCTTGGCATACCGTCGAGCGGTACCTATATCACAGTGGATCCGTGGGAGAGCGCGGAGAGTTATACGGCGGGACTAAAGAGGAAGTATGTGGTGATACTGGGAGCATCCGGAGTTTATCTTTTCTTTTATATAATCGCGATGGGAATCTGGTATTACAGGAGGCAGGATGTATGAATATTGATGACTATAGAGAATATATTTCGGCTGAGACCATGATGGGACCGAACTGCGTCAGAATATTGGCAGAGCTGTTTGAGAAATATCGCCGGTCTGTGAAGATGCGAACGATCTTCCTTTTGAAAAAAAGCAGTTCCGCGCGCTGGTCAGTATCGACTCTTACCACTATTTTGCGGGAAGTGAAGGATTTTTTCAGGAAAAAATTTTGCCGATTATGGAAGATGACGGAGTGGTTCTGATCGGGATTCCCGGTCTGAAAGATGAATATGCGGGGCGTGCCGAAGAGCTTCTCTCCGATTGGTTAGGAGAGGACAGCTGTATGTTCAAAAGTCCAAGCTTGCCACGGACAATCCGTTCGCTCTCGGCGACAGGAGGCACTTTGAGACTCTCATTAAGCCGTACACTTGTTTTGTGGGCATTTATATCCGGCTGAAGAAGGTATTGTAATGCGAAAGCTGCGTAGTGGAAATTTTTGATTTGACAGGTAAGGAGGGATTTTTCTATGGGAATTTTCGGGAAAAAGAAACCGGACAAACCGGAGGAAAAGCAGAAGGAGATGAAGATTTATATCGAAGGCGCCGGCGGGACTATCGTCAGCAAGTCGATTTTGAACGGCACATCCAGGTTAAAATGGCTGTTCAGGCAGGATGAAGGGCATGGGAACGGCTGGGTGGCTTTTGGGGATAAGGATACGCAGGAGTATGTGAATGATGTCAAAAATATGGAAATTGTGGATTTTAACACGCTGGCAAATATCGAGCCGACGGTGGTGAATGTATTTTTTATGCCGATGGGAAGCGATCTGGAGTTTCGGGACGATAAGACGGGGAAGTATTTTGTCGATACGAGGACGGGAGAAGAGATCAGAGAGCCGGTAAAGCATCCGGCGCAGATCGCGTTTGAGAAAAATCTGAAATTTCTCAATCAGGGGAGCTATTCTCTGGATTTTTTTGAGTCCCTGTTTAAGGAGAGTGAAAAAATGCGGGTTCTGCGGGCGGGGGAGGTGGATTTTCCCACCGGGGAGGTGGTGCTTGCAGATCCGCTTGCCTATCTCGGCAGCAAATATGAGACGGTGTTAGATCAGAAGATTCCGGCGGGGACTTATCCGGTGGAGTTGTCCGTCTGCCTTTCCCGGATCGCGGGGCTGAGGTTCGCTGCGGCAAGGCTTCTTGTCAGCGAGGGGGAGGCGGTGCGTTATGAGATCGCCATGCCGAAGGGGAAAAAGAGAGAAGATTGGGAGTTGGCGGGCGCCTTAACGTTTTTTGGTGTGGATACGGGACTGGCATGTTTTGCGGATGTGCAGGTTTCCGGGGAGTACAGGGAATTTTTTGAAAAGTGGCAGCAGGAAAATCCCGGAAAGAATAAGTATACGGACTATTTTGAAGAGTTATTTCAGAAAAGCTATGAGGCATATCCCGAGTTCCAGAATCCGGGAGGGAGCTTCCTCGCCTGGCAGATGCCGGAGAGCGGTCGGAGGATCGTGCTGTTTTCGAGCGGCATGGGAGACGGCATATACAGCGGCTACTGGGGGATTGGCGAGAAGGGAGAGGCGGTGTCCTTGACGATAGTTTTTATGAATCCGGAGTATTTTTGATGAGGATTAACTATGATGAAAAAAAGTCGAATTATTATGGTCGTACTGTGCTTTTTGCTCGCAGGGGCGGCATTTATCAGTTTTCGTTTGAGAGGCGGCGTACAGATAAAAGCGTCACAGGACGAAGATATCCTGCCGGATGCAGAGGTGGTTTTCTACAGACAGGATGATGAGCGGTGGGCGGATGATCCTCTGGGAGAGTCGGAATATACGATGCGCTCTTCCGGCTGTCTGGTCAGCTGCATCGCTTCCGCTGTCTCCATGGAGAGCGGTGAGGAGGAGACGCCGGGGATATTAAACGCGGAGTTTTCAGCGGGGAAAGTGTACGACTCGGAGGGGAACCTTCAGTGGGAGCCGCTGTCGGAACTCGGGGAATATCAGGTCGATGTCTGCAGCGAGGTATCGTCGGAGTTGATAGACGCCTTTCTTTCGGAGGGGCATTTTCCGATCGTTCGGGTGAGGATGTATGTCCTGGGGAATATCCATTATGTGCTGATCATCGGCGCTGAGGACGGGGAGTATCTCTGTATGGACCCATTGCAGGATGGCGTGGTGAAACTGTCCTATTGTGGAAACCGGGTTTACGGGATGAGGTGCGTGTCCGTGCGGTGAAATTCTGCGGGCTTGGGGCTCTGGTGATGAGGCAGGGTGAATGTGTATGAATGCATGTGGATGTATGCGGATGGAAGATTTCAGGGTGATAGGGTATTACATAACGGAGAGACAAGCATATCAGAAGAGGATGGGACTGAGCGACGAACAGTATATAAATTATACAGAATGTGTCAAAGAACTTTTCGATTCGCGGAGACTGGACACGGACAGCAGATTTTTGAGATTGTCGGATGCTCAATATTTTTATGAAAAGTTTTGCAGTACAGGTTTTTGCCGTCTGGTGAGTGTTTCCACAACATCGGAATATTTTGAACTGCTGGCGGAGGAAGTGACAGATGGAAATGGTAACAGGATGGTGAGTGGAGAGCCGGATTGTGGCAGGCTGATCGGGTGCGATATTCTCGGCTGGGATGTGGGCGGTTTCCACTCGTTTCTCTGCAATTCATTGCAGAGAGAGTTGCCGGAGGCTGAATGGAACGGGATAGGACTGCTGAAAAATGATTTTGGTGAAGTGGCGCAATTTGCCGACACAATTCAGGGGATAGGAGAACCGGTGGAGTGGATTCCCTGCCGGATCGGAGAAATTATGTCAGGAGGAAGTCATAGTTATGGAGACATCAAAAATTAAGATAGATCTGATTTTGCTCACATGCATTGCGGAAGTTCTCGGCAGGGTACCTGAGACGATGTATGATTTTCAGAAAGTGAAAAATCTTTCCTGTGGCGGGAAGCCGCTTACCCGGAGGCTGATAGATCCCTACAATGATCCTGTCCCGGAGCGGATTGAGATCGAGGAGGGAAATTTCAGCATGATTGGAAAAATGTCAAGGCTGAAAAAGCTGACCATATCAGCGATGGCGGTCAGGGATTTTTCCTTTCTGAGGACTTCTCTTGCGCTTGAGACACTGGAAATTTCGGGCTGCGGCGTGATCGATTGTGTTTTGCTGGAGAATCTGAAAAACCTGAGGACTCTCAGCCTGCAATATTGTTCTGAATTGAAAAATGTAGAAAGTATACTGAAATTATTTCGCCTGACAAAACTTTCGCTGGTGGGCAGTCAGTTTGATCATGCGGATTGTTTTGGGAACTGCCGAATTAAGGAAGTCTATCTGCTGGAACATCTCCTGAAAGCAGAACGGGCAAAAGAGAGGCAGAAAAAGACGGGATCAAAGCATTTTGCCGGCGTGCCCTTCAAAGAGATGCGATGGGAGAAGGAGCGGTATCCGTATACTTTCGAGCCGCTTGAGTCCTGTCTTTGGGAGGAGTACAGGGGAGCTTACGGTAATGTGGCGGAGGAAGTGGCAGTTCTGATGGGAGGAAGGGAAGAGGCCCCGGATACTCATAAGCTGCGCCGTCTGGAGACTGTACCGAAGACGAATTATGAGATTACTTTTGATAATCTTTTTGAAAATCTGTATCACCAGATGAGCTTTTACCGGGCAACCTGGCTGGTGCTGCCGTATCTGGCAGGACTTATGGAAAAATGGGAGAAGGAGAACGATCTGGAATGGGTATTTCGGGGGATCATGGCGGCGGGAAGCGTTCTGGCGACGGATGTGTACGGAGATAAGCCGGCGGAACCCGGTCTGTACGAAAGTTATCAGAATGCCGAAAAGCAGATCCAGGCGATCACCGTCACAGCGATTCTGGGGGAGAGGAAACTGGCGTATATGTTGTATTTATCCGGCATGGAGTCCTGTTATGTCGTCTGCCCTGTCTGTGAATACTGTGATGAAGAGATGGAAATCGGATATTTTGACCTCACGGAGCGGATCAATGTGGCAAAAGCGCCAGCCGGGAAGTGGGACGGTGAGAGCCTTGCGGATGTAAAGCTGTGGCTGTTTAACCTGTTTGCGCTGGTGGAGGATCAGAAGGGGTTTGAATATCTCTGTTATATTTTTGGAACCTATACCTGCCCGGAATGCGGGGAGAAGTCGTCGGTATCTGCGGGGATGGAAGCATATTATCTGGGGGAGTGAGTGCGGTTAACAGGCGAAAGGGGTTGCTTATATGAGTGACAGACAGAGCGCAACAGAAAAAAGTATATCCATGACAGAGAGAAAAGAGGCCATAGCCTGCGCGTCGGCGCTTAAGGATGTTTACGAGGATTATCCTTTTCACGATCCCAACTGGTGTGTGATGCGGCATAAAAAGAATAAGAAGACGTTTGCTCTGATCTACGAGAAGGACGGGCATATCTGGATCAATGTGAAGTGTGATCCGGAGTGGAGGGATTTCTGGCGGGAGACTTTTGCCTCCGTAGTGCCGGGGTATCACATGAACAAGGAGCACTGGAATTCCATTATACTGGACGGCACGGTGCCGGACAAAGAGATCCGCAGGATGATCTTGGAGAGTTATGATCTGACAAAGCCGAAAGAGAAAGGGAAGGAAAAGAAAAAATATGACGGAACGTGACAGGATAGAAGGCGGACTTTATGGGCTGCTGATTGGGGATGCATTGGGGGTTCCCTATGAATTTCACAGGGCGGATGAGCTGCCGCCGTATGAGGATATCGAGATGATGCCGCCCTCCGGTTTCAGAAGGGCGCACGCTCAGGTGGCGGCGGGGACATGGTCGGATGACGGCGCTCAGGCGCTGTGTCTGTTGGAGAGCCTTGTGGTAGAGAGAGGATTTTCGCTGGAGCGTTTCTCGGATCTGCTGCTCGGATGGTATGATGACGGTCTGTGGGCGGTGGAAAATAAGGTCTTTGATGTGGGGATACAGACGGCCCATGCGCTGCACGCTTATAAAAAGGGGATGGCTCCCGAGAAGTGCGGCACATTGAATCCGGAGGGCAAGGGAAACGGCGCTCTGATGAGAGTACTTCCGCTGGCGTTCTGGCACAGGGATAGAGAGAAGCTGGTCCTGGATGCACATCGTCAGTGTCTGATCACCCACGGACATCCGTGCAATCAGGTCTGCTGCGCCCTGTACTGCCTTGTAGCGAGGGAACTGTTGGAGGGCGTGGGGGCGCAGGATGCCATAAAAAGAGGAACTGCGATTCTGCGGGAAATCTACCGGAAGATGCCGGAGTATGAACAGGAACTGGAGTGGAGCGTGCGCCCCGGGGATGCGTGGGAGGGCGACGGAACAGGCTATGTGGTGGACTGTCTGAGGAGCGCATTTATGATACTGGAGGAGACTTCG
Source organism: uncultured bacterium (assembly GCA_947643595.1). Taxonomy (GTDB): domain Bacteria; phylum Bacillota; class Clostridia; order Lachnospirales; family Lachnospiraceae; genus 1XD8-76. Next base: position 41,419 of record CANRWP010000015.1, read on the forward strand.
GATTACGAGGAAGCTGTAAAGCGGGCGGTTCTGCTGGGGAATGACACGGACACCACCGCCTGCGTGACAGGAGGGCTTGTGGGGATTTTATACGGCGTACAGGGAATCCCGGAGCGCTGGCTTTCGATGCTGAGAGAGAAGGAGAGGGCGGCAAAATTGTTGGACAGGTTTTTCCTGATTTAAGTGTCCGGCATTCCATTGGTGGCGCTGTGAAAGAAAAGGTGAAAGCGATGGGCAGTGATTGGGAAATATCCGGGGTAAAGTTTTTACAGGAGGAAAGATTTAAATGCCAATATCAAAAAAAGAAATGCAAAGGCGATGGGCAGAAAAAGAGGCACAGATGCAGAATATTATTAAAAATCGAGATTGGAAGGCTCTGTTTGCAATGGATGAGAATGATGATTTTTCATGGACATTAGAACAAATATTGTGGTCTTTCGTAACAAATAGAGTGGATGGGCATTTTGATATATCTAACCTGAACCACGCGCAAAAAGTACTTTTTTTGGTACTGGAACTGGAGAATGCAACACAAGCTGATGCATTGCCCAGTTTTTTTGAAGATTTTGCGATTTATGGTCGTGAAGCAGTGCAGGCATTGGAAGAAGTAGGAGCGTCTCAATGTGCGGTCGCTCTTAATGCAGTAGTTGATACTTTGCCGAACGGCATTTATCCAAAAGGAGATAAAGAGTTTTGGGATTCTATTATGTCGGGAAAAAATTCTGATATATGGGATAAGGCAGATAGTGTTTTAGCGGATTATACAGATGGATGGTTTTCCGATTTGTGCCGTACTTATGCAGAGGCACACCGAGATATGGTTCAAGCAGGTTGACAATGACAGGTAAGAGTATATGAAGAAAAAAAGAAAATGGATCATAATGGCAGTTCTTTTACTTATGGGGACAACGATATTTATGAGCCGGAGATTGGAAAAGGGAGATGTAGGGGATCAAGGCGGCAGTCAGAATTCTCAGATGAGTGGGGAGGGCGTTTTATATCTGGAAGATCTGCCGGAGACGGACTTAAACCGAAACGGCATACCGGAGGAGATCCGCATCGTGGAGGCGGAAGACGGGGAGGGGAAGGAACTCGAAGTCTGGGAGAACGGAGAGAGGATTTTCCGGGAAGTGGGCTTTTATGTCCACGCGGGACAGAAAGCGATGTTTCTCTGCAGGCTGGACGGGGAGGATTATCTGTTGCGGTATCATCCCACGATGTACCAGGGCTGCGGCGATTACGACTATGAGCTTTTTACGATGGCGAATAACGAGGAGACAACGGTGCAGTGGAATGCGGTCTCATTCGACATCAACTTCGGCTCGCCGGTTCACGGAAGCTTTGAGGCGGAGGAGATCGCCGCTTTTATGGAGGAGGTCAACGGTCTTTTATCTCAGAGCACTGAACTGCTCAACACGGACAGCGAACTGCTTAAAACCTTTGAAAAGGAGGGGATGTTGAAGGATACGCTGTGGTGGCTTGACAGAGAGGAGACCGGATTTTCCGGGGACTCTTCCATGTCCCTGCTGGAAAATCTGAAAGAATTTCAGCGGGCTATGGAGGAGGACGGGGGACAGGCAGTCGCGGAGAGTTGTGATACGCTGCCCTTTGAGCAGGGGATGGAGATGATGTTCTGCAGCGGCGCCGGCGCCTGGAGGACTTACCTTACGTTGTATCCGGATGGTGCTTTTGTCGGGGAGTACACGGATTCCGACGCGGGATCGGCGGGGGAGGATTATCCGAACGGCACCCGCTATGTCTGTCGTTTTCACGGGCGTTTCGGGGATATCAGGCAGGTCAGCGACGCATCCTTTTCTCTGGTGTTGGAGGAACTTTCGCTGGATACGGAATATTCTGTGGGAGAGGAGTGGATCGAGGACGGCGTGCGCCTCGTCTCCAGTGAGCCCTATGGTTTTGACGGGGAGGATGGCGCGGCGTTAAAGCCCGGAGCATCCTTTTTGTTCTATACGCCGGAAGCGAAAGGACATAAGCCGGGGACCGAATTATACGGCGCAGTGTATTTTTGCAGCTGGATGCCGGGAAGCCGTGAATTTCGCAGTGAGAGCGACAGGTTAGGGTGTTACGGCCTGCATAATCTGGAGACGGATTACGGCTTTTTTTCCACGGGGGTCATGGAGGCGGATTTTGACGGATATTTCGACGGACTGCGGGGAGCCGCTGTCCTGTATGATGCGGAAAATGAGGAGTATACCATATATAACAGAGAGCTGGCATACAGGCGGACTTCCCCCTGTTCCACCTTTAAGATCGTTTCGTCCTGCATTGCCCTGGAAAACGGGATCATCGACCCGGAGCATTCGACCCGCTCGTGGAGCGGCGAGGTTTTCTGGAATGAAAAGTGGAACAGGGATATGGATTTTAGAGAGGCGTTCCGGGAGTCCTGCGTCTGGTATTTTAGAGAGGTTATCGACGAGATCGGGCCGGAATTGATGCAGGAGGAGTTAAACCGCCTCTGGTACGGTAACAATGATATTTCCGACTGGGAGGGGCGGCTCAATACCAACAACAGCAATCCGGCTCTGACCGGTTTCTGGATCGAGTCCTCCCTTGAGATATCGCCGGTGGAACAGACGGAGGTGATGGAGCGTATTTTCGGGGAGGATGCCGTTTATTCGGCAGATACGCAGAAGGCGTTGAAAGAAGTGATGCGGATGGAAGAACATGGGCAGACTGATATTTCGGTATACGGAAAGACCGGGATGGGCAAGGCGAAGGGGATCGTTGTGGACGCATGGTATACGGGATTTGCCGAAAAAGGCGGACGGCGGGTCTATTTTTGCGTCTATCTGGGGGAGAATGGCGACCGGAATGCGTCGAGTCAAAAGGCGAAGGAGATCGCGGCTGAACTTTTGGAGGACTTTTTCAGCTATCATTAACAGTGAAAAGGTGTGCGGTTGCGATTAGGAGGGCTGTATATGGAACGGTGTGCATGGTGTCTGTGCAATGAAAAATAGAGGGAGGAAAATGAACGAATCAAAATGGAAATCCATCTGGAAAGAAGAGGAGGAATCGGCACATATCCATGGCTGGGATTTTTCCCATATCGACGGCAGATATGAGGAGGAGAACGATCTGCCGTGGGATTACGAGAGCATTGTCCGACAGTACTTGAAGAAGGACTTCGATCTGCTGGATTATGACACGGGGGGCGGTGAATTTTTGCTGAAGCTTGGGCATCCGTTCCATAAAACCGCGGCGACGGAAGGATACGGACCGAATGTGGGGCTGTGCAGGAAAAAACTGCTACCTTTGGGCATTGATTTCAGAGCCTGCGACACGCCTTCTAAAATTCCCTACGACAGTGAAAGTTTTGATCTGATCATCAACAGGCACGGCGACTTTGACGCCGGGGAGCTGCACCGCCTTTTGAGAAAGGACGGGATTTTTGTGACAGAGCAGGTGGGCGGAGACAACGACAGGGATCTGGTGGAGATGGTTCTTCCGGGTACACCGAAACCTTATCCGCATCTGAACCTGAAAGAACAGAGAGGCGTGTTCGAGGATGCGGGATTTCATATTCTGCGGGCGGAGGAGGCGTACCGGCCGATCCGGTTTTATGATATGGGAGCATTTGTGTGGTTTGCGCATATTATCGAGTGGGAGTTCCCGGGATTTTCGGTAGACCATTGTTTTGACGCGCTGCTTGAGATGCAGGGAATGATCGAGCGGGAGGGGAAGGTGGAGGGGACGATCCATCGTTATCTGATCGTGGCGGGGAAGTGAAATGACGTTCGGTAAAGAAAAGAGCGCAGGTTCGCCGGTAGAGAGACGGTTATGACACGTAAACTGCCGTTTATGACGGCAGGGAAATGTTGCCGGCCGCCATGTCGATATAATGTATGTCCGGTGAATACGCGGGGCGGTGTTTTGGCAGATATGCCGGGCGAAGCAGGTGACGGAAATGTTGTGGATAGCAGTGTGTGACGACGAAGTGATCGAGTGCTGTAGGATGGCGCAAAAGATAAAAGAGATCATGCAGGAAATGAAAATGCCCTGTGTGGTAAGGCAGTTTTACAGCGGTCGGGAACTGATTGCTTCCCCGGACAGTTTTGACATCATTTTTCTCGATATTATCATGCGCGGTCCGGATGGCATGGAGACAGCGCGGCTGTTCCGTGAAAAGGCGTTTGATAAAATACTTATCTTTATGTCCTCCAGCAGGGAGTATGTGTTTGATGCGTATGATGTGGAGGCTTTCCAATATCTTTTGAAGCCGGTTCAAGAGAAAAAGCTGAAAAAGGTTTTGCAGAAAGCTGCCGGGAAGGCGGAAAAACGCCCGCAGGAATACATTATTGTCAGCAGGGAGAGGCAGAAACGAAAATTGTTTCTGGATGACATCTTTTACGTGGAGATCAGGGGACGGGTGATCGATGTCCACGGGGCAGACAGCATTTTTACCTATTATGAGCAGATCGGCACACTGGAAAATATGCTGCGGGGAAAGGGTTTTTTTCGCTGCCATAAAAGTTATCTCGTCAATCTGAGACATGTGGATGGATATAGCAGGCAGGAAGCGATTTTGGACAACGGAGAGAAGGTCATGATCGCAAAGAGAAGATATGAAGAATTTTGCAGAGAGATTCTCGGACATATGAGGGACAACGGAGGAATAGGTTAGTTCGCAGGTTGTAGAAAGGGTATGGTTGTCAAAGTGGGCGTGTGGGGATTCGTTTGTTATTCCGTCTGTCTGTGGGCGGCAGATCAATTTTGTAAAAAGTATCTGGAGATATCCCCGGGAAGAGAAGGGTTGTTTTTGTTGTTAACTATGATCAGCAGTCTGGCGATAAATCTTGCGGGCAGTTGGAGTCCGATCCCTTCCATATTTCTGATCCTGTTGAGACATCTGCTTTTCATGGGGTGGATAATTCTCCTGTTTCAGGGAAGCGGGGAGAAAAAATTTTTGGCAGCGTCTTTGCTGGTGACGATCGTCACACTGGCAGAGAATTTTTTTGTCTCTTTTTTCTCCTGCCTGGCTCTGCTTTGGATGCATACCGTGAATAAAATACCGGAACCTTTTGTGAACGGATGGAGAGCCGGTTTGCTCGAGGCTGTGAGCGTGATCATGGCGATATGGACACTGCACAGGGTGTCGGAGTATCTGGTCTGTGTCTTTCGAGGAAAATCCGGGAAGTGGTACATTCTGTTGGCTGTTCCGCTACTGGCGGTGGTTGCGGTGAATGATGCAGCGTCCTGGGGCGCGAGCAACGGCGTCATGGTCAGAAGCGGCGGAAATATGGATATGTATTATGACCAGATTTTCAGTCACTGCGAATTTCTTCTTCTGACGGTTTTGTCTGCTTTTGCGGCGGGGGCCTATGTGTTTGGGATGAACCGGGTATGGCTGGAACAGGAGAAAAGCAGCCGGTATCACTCACAGATCGCGGTTTACAAAATGCTGGAAGAACAGTACAGACAGTCGGAGCGGCAGCGGCATGATATGAAAAATCATGTGATAGCCCTGTCGGGACTGCTTGCGGGGAAAGAGTGGGAAAAAATGAGCGCTTATCTGGAGAACCTGGCGGACGGGATCCTGGAGACCGAGGGGGAGGTGACCGGGAGCAGGGCGGTCGATGCGCTTTTGCAGAGAAAACAAAATCAGGCGGAAAAAGAGAATATCGGGTGGGAATGTGATGTGCAGGTGCCGGGGGACTGCGGCATCTATGAGTTTGATCTGTGTGTTCTGTTTGGAAATATATTGGATAATGCGCTGGAGGCCTGTGCAAAACTGCCGAAGGGAGAGCGCCGTTTTATAGAGCTGGAGGCCGGACAGGTAAAAAAGTTCTTTCTTCTGGAAGGAAAAAACAGTATGGACAGGAACAAGGAGTATATAGCCGGAGCTTCGGATAAGGAGAATCCGTGGGAGCACGGAATCGGCCTGCTGAACATCAGGGATGTGGTGAAACAATATAACGGAGTGATCGATATAGAAGCGGAGGACGGTATTTTCAGAATTTCGATCCTGCTGCCTCTTTCAAAACCGCACATGACATCAGAAGAACTGTTTGAAACAGGAAACTAACGCGGTATAGCCGCGCTGCCGAAACAACCGATGTAAGTATATACATTTGGAAAAAGGAAAAGGAGGCAGCGGAATGAACGCAAAGACAATGGAAGGGATCGTAGGATCCAAAAATAACGTGGATCTGACCAACACGCCGATGCGTGTCTTTAAGGAGGCGAGACGCAAAGGGGATGTGGCGACCATGGAAAGGGCGATGGGCTACGCCGGTGAATTTACGGAGAAAGCGGATGAATATAAGGTGAGAGCCCATGAGGGGACAAAGGAGGATGTAAAGGAAGCGAGGAAAAAGGCGGAGGCGGAGCAGGAGAATGCTATCCGCAAACGCAAAGAAGAGAGGGAAGAACTGGAGAAGAGGATCGAGGAGAGCAGGAATAAAGGTGCGGATACGGTTGAAATAAGTGAAGAGGGAAAGGTGCTGCAGAAAGAAAGCACCGATTCGGCTGGTGCGGAGCAGACAGGCGGCAGCGTGACAGATGCGGGTGCAGATGCAGCGAAGCCGGAACCCGTGATCTACACAAAAACCGGGGAGACCGGTCAGCCGGAGACGGGAACAGAGTTTTCTGTTTCTGTGTAACGATAACGGTCTGAAGAGGAGCGGCGTTTTACCTGTTTTGGCTGAAACGCCGTTCATGTTTTCTCTTTTTCATCCAGAGCCGTAATATCAAAGATGACGGGCCGTATGCCGTCCGTGCAACAGACGATGGTCTGCCCCTTCTGTTTGTTCCAGGGCGTGAAGGAGGAGCCGGAGGCGATGGCGTTTACGCTCTGGTAGATGTCGATCCATGCCCAGGGACAGAAATTTTCTGGCATTCTGGCATTTCCCTCAAAAATAAATTTATCGCCTTCATTTAACAGCGCGCAGGGACCGACAGAGGCGCCTTCTGTGAGATAGCGTTCCGCCAGTTCGGGGTGAAAATCTTTTTTCAGTACGGTGATTTTTACTTTCTTTGTCATGTCTTCCTCATTTTCTGCTAATACAGGTTTTGTTGATAGAATCTTTAATATATCAGAAATTTTAACACAGAAATAATATATTGTGAATGACAGCTTTGAAAGAAGAAATCAAAATATTAATTCATTGACATAAAAATTATATTATATTACACTGTCTGTACAATGTATATTTGAGGAGGAACAGACAATGTATCATGCGAGATTAAAAGGAAGTCATTACGAGATGGGCGTAAAGCGTGGAAAGATATTTGAGAGGGGAGGAATATCTTTCCCGCTGCGGCTTGATGGTTTTCAACTTGCGCACGGGAGGGAGAGCGAGCGGATACTGCGGGAATTTTTCCCGGAGGTGTGCGAGGAGATCAGGGGAGTCGCCGATACGGTGGGCTTGGATTATATGCGGTTTGCCTCGTGGATGCTGTGTATGGGCTGCTGCATGTACAATCTGGAGCAGAATATTCCGGTCGAGGTGCGGGGGTGTACGGCTTTCGCCTGTGTGACAAATGGAAAGGCGAAGGATGGCGGGCATACGGAATCCAGAGTGCTGTACGGAAGGAATAACGATCTGCCGCCGTATCTGCGAAAAGGGTGCAAGAGTGAGATCTATACGCCGGCGGGCGGCAACATATTTCAGATCACTACATCCTCCTTTATCAACGGGGAGGAAGGGCTGAATGAACATGGGCTTGCGGTGGCGATGACCTTTGTGATGACAGATCTGAAAAAGATACGGCCGGGGTTCAACTCCTGTTTTATCGTGCGGTATCTGCTGGAAAAAGCGAAAGATACGGATCAGGCGATCTCTCTTTTGACAGAGCTGCCCATCGCTTCCAACTGCAATATTCTGCTGGCGGACAAAAGCGGGAGAATGGCGGTGGCGGAGTGCACGCCGACCATCAAAAGGATCAGGGAGGCGGAAAGCTTTGAGGGCGGTCGGATCGTGTGCACCGTCAACAGTTTTACCTCCGATGAGATGAGGGGTTATGATGACGCCGGCGGGAACGACTATGAATCCCATAAACGCTACAAAACAGTGATGGACGGCTTTCGAAAATACATGTTGTGCGGGCGGGATCCGGTGGAGGAGGCAAAGAGACTTCTGCTGGGGGAGTATGGTTTTATCTGCCAGTACGATGAGGAGCCGGATTTTGAGACAGTGTGGAGCAGTGTTTTTGACTTGAGAAGCCTTGCGGTCTGCCGTGCGGAGGGCGATCCGCGGAAAAAGAAATTTGTCAGGGACGAAAGGCTGTGTAAGGAGGCGGACGGTGCAGTGATATAACATCAACTCCGGTGGACATACATCCTTGACAGGCCGGGTTCGCCGATGATCCGGTCGTTTTCCATTGCCAGATACCAGGCGGGTACGGGAGTCTTCCCATTCAGGCAGGCATCCATACTTTCCCTGTATGCTTCCAGCGGTATCCCCCATTTTTCGTGGAACCATCCGGCGGCCGGTTCTTTCAGTTCCGGTTTGTCGGTCAATCTTATAATTTTGCAGTTCATTTAGTCATTCCTTATAAACTTGTAATTTATTATATTATTTCACAATCACCCCATTTTTCCGAAAAGAATAGCACCCGTTCAGTTGATATCTGACAACGTCACTCACCCTGATATTGAGCCGCCTTTCCACACCGGCGGCCTTTATCGAAAGCGGACGGGTAATCTTTTTTATGGAATCTCTGAGGCGGATAAAATCCTGATAGGAGTTCAGCGTTTCGGTTGATTTTAAAGCTTCATAGTCATCGCCGAATCTGTACTGGATCATTTTGGGATATTCCAGTGCTATGCCCATATAATCCTCAGAATAAAAACTGTAAGAGCAGGCGGTAGAACAGTGCAGTTTTTTGTCATCGTCGATCCGAATATATAGTGCAACCGGGGATATGCCCACAACAGGTTCCCTGAATTCAGCGCTTTTATATTGCTGTCCCTCATAGAGGTGGAAGCGGCCATAGAGGCAGTTTGACAGGTCTGAGGTGGCACCTCGGTGTAAAAACAGTGGGTAGTCTCGCTGCCGGATGATCTTTTCACCGGAGATCAACAGATTGTACAGACTGCTGTAAGCGGCAATATATTCATCCAGAGTGGACTCTACATAATCTTTCGGTACATGGGCATTGAAGATGACCAGATGATACGGCGACAGTATCTGTCTCAACTCATCGGGAGATAAGAGAAAGCGGTAGATGTTCCAACCCTGTACAAGATAATTCATGGATGTGTACCTCGTTTTCTGTGAGAAATGTTCTGGCATTCAGGACCTACTGTGTGCTATAACTATTTTACTATCTGGTTCAAATTTTTTCTTTCTATATTTGAAATATCTGTCAAAGCACATATATCTTCATAATGCCAGTCATCGCATTCATCAAAAAACACCTGTTCTTTTCGTTTCTTAAATATGCGAAAAGGTCTGCTGGCAGAATTATCATATATATGGAAAATATCACAAACCTTGATTACATCTTTAACCAAAGTCAACGCCTTATCATATCTGGCAATCACCTTTTCTTCCGGCACATCATGTCCACCAGATTCCACCCTTGCCTTTACACGCCATACGTTAATCATGGAATCCGCTGTCAAAATATAATAGCAGCGTATAAAATATCCCTTTTTCCTTGCTCTTTTTAATAGTTTCAAGTTCCGTTGACAACACTGTTTCAAAACAAAATTCCTGCATTTGTTCCAAGTGTTCTTCTCGCTGCTTTTCTGCTAATTGCGCCGCCTCTAAATCAGAACATTTTAAATATTTTTTTATTTCGTCTGCGTTGATATAGTCCATTGGCGGTTTTAATAATTGTGTAAATGTACTTTTTCCGGAACCGTTTGGACCAGCAAAAATAACAATTTCAGGCTTTCTTTGAAATTCGCTCACTATAACGCTCCTTTCGCATTCTTCTTCCCACCTCTATTCGAGTCCCATCATCATTTTCCTGATATATAATTTGACTTTCCCTGTCATATATAACCACAGGAACCCCCAATGCCTTGTTTTTCTCTAATTCAATTCTTACTGCTTCATTTGCACGCTTAATAACCGTTTCATCTGAAATATAGTCTTCTCGTTTCATAGTCTGCTCCTTTCTTTTCCGATTATCAATTTCATGGAATGCACTATACATCTTTTAAATCGTTTTCAATAAGGACAAGTATAAATGATAAAGCTCTCTGCAAATTATTAAAAGCATACCATATTCAAACCGATATTACCATTATTTTTTCGGTAAATTCTATTGACTAACAGCAGATATTCTCATATAATTAAACTTGAAGTTTAATTAATTCTGAAAGGAATAACAGTGGGACGACGAAAAAAGGAACCAAGAAGTGCACATCGGGAGAAAATAGCGTCAACGGCATCGGTATTGTTTATGGAAAAAGGGATCGCCGCAACGTCTATGGATGATATCGCAAAAGCCGCCGGGTACAGCAAGGCGACGCTGTATGTATACTTTGAAAACAAAGAGGAGATCGTCAGTATTTTAGCGCTGGAGAGTATGAAAAAACTGTATGATTCCATTGAATCCGCACTGGCACAGCAGGAGAGCACGAAGGCGAGATATGAATCCATCTGCCGCGGACTGGTGCATTATCAGGAGGAGTTCCCCTTTTATTTCAAAATGGTCCTCGATAAGATAAACGTTGACTTTGAGAAAGGCGACTGTCTGCCGGAGGAAAAAGAAACCTGGCGGGTCGGGGAAGAGATAAATGAAATGATCAGAGACTTTCTGATATCCGGTATGGAAAAAGGTGATCTGCGCAGGGATCTGGAAATCCTGCCCACCATTTTTAATTTTTGGGGTATGCTGTCCGGAATCATTCGGCTTGCGGATAAGAAGGAAGAATATATTAAAAATACAGTGGGATTATCCAGGCCGCAGTTTATGGAGTATGGATTTCATATGCTATATTGTTCGATTGCCGATGACAGATCGAACCAAAAAACAGGGAGGAATGTGGATGAGTGATAAAAATGCGCTTGCTATATTGGGAAGCCCTCATAAAAGCGGGATGACAGCGTCCATGCTGGATGTGCCGGCGCCTGTGAAGAATCTGTTTGATAGACTTCTGGGCACAGCTATGGAGGAGACAAATACATTTCCCAAACCGCGCCTGTCGGGCAGAAGGTACCTGCTTTTGACTTCCTGTAATACGCCTGCGCCGTTCTCATGGATATTTGGACAGAGCAGAGGGGCAATTCGCAGTATGGATGAATTTTTCAGGACGGCGGGCATGAAGCCGAAAGGAAAAATCGTCTGTGCAAATGCAAAGAATAAGAGAAAACTGCCTAAACGCACAGTGAAAAAGATCGCGAGGTGTTTCAGATGAAGATAACATCGAAGAGGATTATTATAGTTATCAGTATATTCATGTGTCTGGCGGCGTTGACATATTTGGCGATTTATCTGAGAGATGTCTCAGACTGCAAACAGGCGGTAAAAGAGACGGTTTTTAAAGACATAGATATCTCCCGGGTTCCTGACGGTACTTATGTCGGAGAATATGATGTGGATTTTATATATGCGAAGGTGGAAGTGACGGTTCAAAATAGAGTGGTCACAGAAATCGATCTTTTGGAACACAGAAACGAGCGTGGAAAATCAGCAGAAATTGTGACAGAAAGAATCATCGAGGAACAAAGGACAGATGTTGACGCAATATCAGGCGCGACAAATTCGAGCATTGTGATAAAAAAAGCAGTTGAGATTGCACTTGATGGAGAGGGATGAATATGGAAAATATGTCAATGAGAGAAGCGATGCATGAACGTCATACGGTGCGCAGATATACGGACAAAGCCATACCCGCAGAGACGATGGAGAAGCTGCGAGGACGGATCGATGACAACAATAAAAAGTACGATCTGGCGATTCGATTAATGGTGGATGATACGAATGCTTTTAACGCGGCGGTAAAGCTGGTCCTCGCCAAGGGCGTGAGGAATTATTTTATTCTGGCGGGCAGGGATGTGCCGGATCTGGATGAAAGGCTGGGGTACAGCAGTGCCGATCTCATGCTCTATGCACAGACGCTCGGTCTCAACACATGGTGGGTTGGGGGCACGTTCAATCGGAAAAAAGTATCCGTCATGGTGCCGGATGTGAAGGTGATCGGCGTTGTTGCGGTCGGATACGGAGCCGTGCAGGGCATTCCCCACAAGACAAAAACATCGGAGGAAGTCAGCTCCTACAAAGGGGAGATGCCTGACTGGTTTCGATCCGGTGTGGATGCCGCGCTTCTTGCACCGACTGCGTTGGCGAAGCAGGCATTTTTTATCAGGGGAGAAGGGCGCACGGTGTCCATCACCTGCGAAAACGGTATATTCTCCGGGGCGGACAGAGGGCTGGTGAAATATCATTTTGAGCTGGGTGCGGGGAGAGAAAACTTTGAGTGGGTTTGAGATTGTTTACAGGGAAATATTTCCGTTTTGGAATAAAATATCCGGGGAGGACAGAGAGCTGATCTGCAGAGGCTCACAGTTCATCACATACCCGAAGGGAAAAAACATTCACGACGGCGATGAGTGCTCCGGGGTGATCCTCGTCCGCTCCGGAAGCCTCAGGCTCTATATGATGTCGGAGGAGGGGAAGGATATCACGCTGTACCGCCTGAGGGAGGGTGATCTGTGTATGCTGTCCGCTTCCTGTGTGTTGGATGCCATCACATTCGATGTGTTTATCGATGCGGAGGAGGAGAGCGAGTGCTGTGTGATAAGCGGTCCTGTCTTTGCGGCGGTCTCAGAGCGCAATCCCGACATTAAAATATTTGCGCTCGAGACGGCGGTGGGGCGTTTTTCCGATGTGATGTGGGTGATGCAGCAGATTCTTTTTATGAGCATGGACAAAAGGCTTGCCATCTTTTTGGCGGATGAGTCGGCGAGGACCGGCACGGATGTCATCTCGTTGACACACGGACAGATCGCCCGCTATATGGGATCTGCCCGTGAGGTCGTGTCGAGAATGCTGAAATACTTTGCTGGCGAAGGGATCGTGGAAGTTTCCCGCGGGGGGATAAAGATCCTTGACAGGAAGCGCCTTCGCCGGTTGACGGAATAAAATTTCAAATTCACTGCAGCATGGCGAGGATCTGCTGCTTCGGCCTTGCGCCTGCGGACTTGTTGGTGACGGTTCCGTTTTTCATCGTCACTAACGTCGGGATGCTCATAACGCCGAATGCCTGCGCCAGCTCCGGCTCCGCATCCACATTTATCTTTCCGACCAGATACTGTGGATTCTCCTCCGCGATCTCATCTACAAGCGGGGAGACCATCCGACAGGGACCGCACCAGTCTGCGTAAAAGTCCAGAAGCACCGGCCTGTCGCTGTTTTTGACGGAATCGAAATTGTTTTTATTGATATGGAGTACTGACATATATTTTACCTTCCTTTCTTTTTTCTGCTCTCAGTATAGACGATTTTTGCAGTAATTTCTGTGACAAAGTCACAAACACAAAGGAAGGTACTAAGAAAGTATTGTACGGACAGGAGGAATTTTAAATGATCGATCTGAAAGATAAAAATAACAGTCCCACGCTCGAGCAGATCGGGGAGGTGGTCAGCAACCCTCTGTTTCAGAAATTTTGTTCAGAGATAAAGAAAGAGTACGGCTGTCAGGAAAAGATAGAGTACAGCGGCTGCAGTATGGAGCCCGGCTGGAATGTCAAGTATCGAAAAGCGGGGAAAGCACTCTGTACCATATATCCGAGAGAGACGTATTTTACCGTGATGGTCGTCATCGGAAAAAAGGAGAAGGAACAGGCGGAGGAGGTGCTGGCGGAATGCGGGGAAGCGATGCGGGAACTCTACAACGGGACAAAAGAGGGAAACGGACAGAGATGGCTTATGATCGATCTGGAAGATCCGGACGAGATATATCAGGATGCGCTCCGTCTGATCCGGGTCAGGGCAGGGAGAGGAAAAAACCGCTGATCCTGTTGACGGGTATCGGTGACAGTGGGCGGGAGGGCGCGGATCCTGATATCGAGGTGATAGAAAGGGCAGTGAGAAGAGCCTTTCCCGCCTGCCGGGTGAGCAGAGTCTGCACCGGCAGCAACTGTGGCGATCTGGAAAAGATGCTGGAGCAGGCGGCTCGGAACGGCGTCACAAATGTGATCGTGCAGCCGTTGTATCTGCTGCATGGACACAAATACACGGAGCTGATACATACCTTAAAAAGACAGGAACATCTCTTTGAAAAAGTGTTGGCGGGCGCGCCTCTTCTTTCGGAAGCGGCGGATATGGATGAGGCAGTGAGAGCGTTGTACAGGAGAACGGCAAAGTATGATGACGGGGAGACAGCTCTCTGCTTTTTGGGACACGGCACACAGTCGGATGCAAACAGGGCGTACTGCAGGCTGCAGGAGAGCTTTGCAGCGGCAGGGTATGGAAACTGCCATGTAGCTGTCATGAGAAATACGCCGTCTCTGGTGGAAGCGATGGCGCTGTGGGAAAAAAAGAAAAAGCATAAAAGGGTCCTTCTCTTTCCCCTGATGGCCTCGGCGGGGACCCATGTGAAAAGAGATATGGCGGGAACACAGAACGATTCCGCAAGATCGATACTGGAAAGGGCGGGCTACGAGGTGCTGTGCCTGGCGGAAGGGCTGGGACGCCTTCCAGAGATTCAGGATATCTATGTCAGACATATCGGGACGGCGCTTTCCATGCTTTGAAGGAGACCCGGGTTACTGCCATTTTTTCCGGTATTCCCTGGGGCTGATGCCCTCCACCTGCTTGAAGATTCTGGAGAAATAGTACAGGGGTGTGATGCCGCAGTTCTCGCCGATCTCTTCTATGGCGAGATCAGAAAAGCGCAACAGTTCCTTGGCGTGGGAGATCCGGGACTGCAGCAGATAATCGTTGACCGTCATGCCGTAAGCCTGTCGGAACAGGCGTGTCAGATAATATTTATTGATATAAAATTTTTCGGACAGCATATCCAGTGTGATCTTTTCCGATAAATGATCTCTCAGATATTCCCGTATTTCCAGCAGGGATTGTTTTCCTTTTTCGCTTCTTTGCGCTTCCGGATGCCAGCTCTGCCTCATCACAAGACAACAGAGGGATGCCAGCTGCTCATTGATCCTCATGTCTTTGATATGATCGTCGGAGGAGGCAAACCTTGATATGTTTTCCCAGCAGTTTGTAAATTCTTCCATATTGTCGGGATAAAAGGTGATCTGGCCGCCCCGTTCCATGTACTTTTGATAGATTCCGGAGGCAGTGGGACCGAAAAAATGGATCCATCGGATGGTCCAGAGATCTTCGGAGCTTTTATGGTAATAGTCGTTTTTACAGTTGATCAGGGCGCAGCTGCCCGCTGTCAACGTATATTCTTCCCCCAGGTAGGACAGCGTGCCGCTGCCGGAGAGCACCATCATAAAGAGATAGGAGGAGAGTCCGGGGTGGGTGCTGACATGAGGGCGTCTGGCGTGTACCTGCCCGATCTCCTGCAGATACAGAAGATTTTCTCTGGCAAACTCGGAGGGAGTGTACAATATCCGGTTGGAGGTGACAAACTCGCCGTGATAACTGGATTTTTTCATGGATTACCTCGATTCTGCATTGGTATTTTTATTGTATCGGTTCTTACGCGTTAAGGCAATATCCTTGACATTTTTCTTCCGCTGTGTTATAGTTTTGGAAACAATTGAATAGAGATGATGTCTTCAGGGCAGGGTGAAATTCCCGATCGGCGGTGATAGTCCGCGGGTGCGATGGCACGGGGTTTGGTGAAATTCCAGAACCGACGGTATAGTCCGGATTAAAGAAGGTGTATTGAGACTGTCAGAATAGATCTGACGATAGTTTTTGCACTCTTTTTTATCAAGTCGCTCTGTTGACATTTTTGATACACCTTATATTTTAACACCTGAAAGGCGTCCGTCCTTTTCAAGTGTTAATTTTTTATAAGGAGGTATTCTAATGAATATCAGCAGAACAAAGAAACTTACCATAATGGGCATGCTGTGTGCACTTGCCTACGCAGCGGCAGTGATCGGGCGCGTGCCGATCGTACTCTTTTTGAAGTATGATGCAAAGGATATTGTCATCGCTATCGCCGGATTTCTTTTCGGGCCGTTGACATCGTTTGCGGTCACAGTGATCGTCTCCGTCGTGCAGATGTTCACAACCAGCGGAACAGGGATCCTGGGCTGCCTGATGAATGTGGTCTCGAGCTGTTCCTTTGCATGTACCGCGGCTTACTTTTATAAAAAACGCCGCAGGCTGTCCGGCGCTGTGAGCGGACTTTTTGCCGGCGTGATCTGTCAGATCGCGGTGATGATGCTCTGGAACTATCTGGTCGCGCCAATCTATATGGGAACTACGAGGGAGGAGATTGTGAAGTTGTTGCTGCCGGCCTTTTTGCCGTTCAATGTGATAAAAGGCGGATTGAATGCGGCGGGAACCCTTCTGCTGTATAAACCGGTAGTATTAAAAGTCAATATAATGCAAATTATGGACAATAATTTCTATAATAAATCGAATAATAAAGAAGTATAGTGTTTCAAAGAAATGCAACTGATTTGGAAGGGAGAGAATAGTATGGGAAAGCGGGCGTTGATCACAGGCGTGACAGGACAGGACGGTTCTTATCTGGCGGAACTTCTGCTGGAGAAGGGATATGAGGTGTACGGTGTGATAAGGCGTTCCTCGGTGGATTACAGAGAGAGGATCGCGCATCTGGAGGGAGAGAAAAATTTTCATCTGAAGTACGGGGATCTGGGAGATTCTTTGAGCCTCGTCAAACTGATCGGGGAGATACGCCCGGATGAGATCTACAATCTGGCGGCCCAGAGCCATGTGCAGGTGTCCTTCGATGTGCCGGAGTATACGGCGGATGTGGATGCGCTGGGAGTGCTCAGGGTGCTGGAGGCGGTGAGGGCCTGCGGGCTGGAGAAAACCTGCCGGATCTACCAGGCTTCCACCTCGGAGCTGTACGGGAAGGTGGAGGAAGTGCCCCAGAGGGAGGAGACGCCCTTTCACCCATATTCGCCCTACGCCGTGGCGAAGCAGTACGGGTTCTGGATCGTGAAGGAGTACCGGGAGGCTTATCGGATGTTCTGCTGTTCCGGCATTTTGTTCAACCATGAGTCGGAGAGGAGAGGGGAAACCTTTGTGACAAGAAAGATCACGCTTGCGGCGGCAAGGATCGCCCAGGGGAAACAGGAGAAACTGTATCTGGGGAATCTCTCCTCCCTGCGGGACTGGGGCTACGCGAAGGATTATGTGGAGTGCATGTGGTTAATTTTGCAGCAGGAGGAGCCGGACGATTTTGTGATCGCCACCGGCGAGCAGCACTCGGTGAGGGAGTTTGCGGAGCTGGCATTCCGCTTTGCCGGGATCGGGCTGGTATGGCAGGGAGAAGGAGCGCAGGAGAAAGGGATTGACCGGGAGACGGGCAGAGTGCTTGTGGAAGTATCGCCGGAATTTTACCGTCCGACGGATGTGGTGAATCTTCTGGGAGATCCCACGAAGGCGAGGAGGAAACTCGGATGGAATCCCACGAAGACGGGATTTGAGGAGCTGGTAAAGATCATGGTGGAGCATGATATGGAGAAAGTAAGAAACGGGAGATGAGATCGGAGATGGAGAGGAATGCAAAGATATATGTGGCAGGTCATAGGGGAATGGTGGGATCCGCCATTGTAAGGGAGCTTTTGAGGCAGGGGTACCATAATATTGTCACAAGGACACACCGGGAACTGGATCTTTCGAGACAGGCTGAGGTGGAGAAATTTTTTGCGGAGGAAAAACCGGAGTACGTCTTTCTGGCGGCGGCGAAGGTGGGCGGTATCATGGCGAATAGGGAGGCGCCTGCCGATTTCATGTATGAGAATATGATGCTGGAGATGAATGTGATCCATGCCGCGTGGCGAAACGGCTGTAAGAAGCTGGAGTTTCTGGGTTCCTCCTGTATCTATCCGCGTATGGCGCCTCAGCCGATGCCGGAGAGCTGTCTTCTGACTTCGGCGCTGGAGGAGACAAACGAGGCTTACGCGCTGGCAAAGATTTCGGGCCTGAAATATTGTTCCTACCTGAACAGACAGTATCAGACGGATTTCATCTCCGTGATGCCGACGAATCTGTATGGGCCGGGAGACAATTATCATCCCACCCGTTCCCATGTGATGCCGGCGCTGATCAGACGCTTTCACGAGGCGAAGGAGAACGGGAGGAAGTCGGTCGTCTGCTGGGGGGACGGTTCCCCTCTCAGGGAGTTTCTGTATGTGGATGACCTGGCTGAACTCTGCGTCTTTTTGATGGATCAATACAGCGGGGATGAGACCGTGAATGCGGGGACCGGGAAGGAGATCAGCATAAAAGGACTGACGGAGCTTGTGGCGAAGGTGGTCGGATACGAGGGGGACATCATGTGGGATACTTCCAAACCGAACGGTACGCCGAGAAAACTTCTGGATGTCAGCAAGGCGGAAAAATTGGGATGGCATTATAAAACGGAGCTGGAGGAAGGCATTCGGCTCAGCTATGAGGATTTTCTGAAAAATGACGGGAGGAGATAACTTGAACATCATATTATTGTCGGGCGGTTCCGGAAAGAGACTCTGGCCTCTCTCCAATGATATCCGCTCCAAACAGTTTATCAAGATTTTCAGGAAGGCGGACGGCAGTTATGAATCCATGGTACAGCGGGTCTACCGGCAGATAAAGGAGGCGGACCCGGGGGCGAAGGTGACCGTCGCGACGAGCAGATCCCAGATCTCTGCCATCCATAACCAGCTGGGGGAGAAGGTCGAGATCTCCGCGGAGCCCTGCAGGCGGGATACTTTTCCGGCGATGGCGCTGGCTGCGGCGCATCTGAGAGATGTGCAGGGAGTGGGTCCGGAGGAGAGTGTGGTTGTCTGTCCGGTGGATCCCTACGTGGAGAAGGATTACTTTGCGGCGTTAAAAGTCCTTGCCGGACAGGCACAAAAGGGAGAGGCAAATCTGGTTCTTCTGGGGATCGCGCCGACTTATCCGAGCGAGAAATACGGCTATATCATCCCGGCGGACGATGGGCAGATCACATCGGTGAAAACCTTTCGGGAGAAGCCGACGGCGATAAAGGCGGAGGAATATATCAGACAGGGGGCGCTCTGGAACGGCGGGGTGTTTGCCTGTAAATTGGGCTATCTTCTGGGAAAGGCGCATGAACAGATGGAATTTGCGGATTATCAGGATTTGTATGAGAAATACGATGCTCTGACAAAGATATCCTTCGACTATGCGGTGGCGGAGAAGGAGAAGAAGATTCAGGTGATGCGTTTTTCCGGACAGTGGAAGGATTTGGGCACATGGAATACTCTGACGGAAGCGATGGAGGAGAGCGTGGTAGGGCAGGGGGTGATGGATGAGACCTGCGCAGATGTGCATATTATCAATGAGATGGATGTGCCGATCCTGGCCATGGGGCTGAAAGGTGTGGTGATCTCCGCCTCGCCGGAGGGGATCCTTGTGTCAGACAAGGGGCAGAGCTCCTATATGAAGCCCTTTGTGGACCGGATGGACAGCTCAGTCAGGTACGCGGAGAAGAGCTGGGGCAGCTATCGAGTTCTGGATGTGGAGAAGGGGAGTATGACGATAAAGGTGACTTTGAATCCGGGGCACTCCATGAACTATCACGCCCATAAGCGCCGGGATGAGGTATGGACCGTGATCGCGGGAAGGGGCAGGAGTATTGTGGACGGGATGGAACAGAAGATAGAGACCGGGGATGTGATCGCTATGAGCGCGGGCTGCCGACATACGGTGATCGCGGAGACGGAATTGAAGATGGTGGAGGTGCAGATCGGGGAAGAGATCTCCGTACACGACAAGGTGAAATATGAGTTATGAGGAAGGAAAAGAACAGACCGTTTCTCTGTAAACCATGCGGGAAGGATTATCTCTGGGGCGGGAGGCGTTTGAGAGATGATCTGGAGAAGGAGATGGGAGTCGAATATCTGGCGGAGAGTTGGGAGTGTTCCACACACCCGGACGGTCCAACCGAAGTGGCGGACGGCGAGTATCGGGGGATGGAGCTGACTGAGGTATTGAGACTTCATCCGGAATATCAGGGAAGCCATGTCAGGAGCCTGAAAGGGGCCGGGGAGGGACAGATTCCGGTTCTGGTAAAATTTATTGACGCAAAACAGGATCTCTCCGTGCAGGTCCACCCGACGGATGATTATGCGGATCGGCATGAAAACGGGCAGCAGGGAAAGACGGAGCTGTGGTATATCATGGATGCGGCGAAAGATGCGGGCATTGTCTGCGGGCTTAAGCGAAAGGCGGACAAAGAGCAGCTTTGCCGTGCAGCTCTGAGCGGGGATCTGGAGAAATATCTGAGGAGGATCCCGGTGGAGAAGGATCAGGTTTTTTTTGTGGAGGCGGGAACCATCCACGCCGTCGGGGCCGGATGTCTGATCGCTGAGATACAGGAAAACTCCAATCTGACTTATCGGCTCTACGATTATGACAGGGTGGATAAAGACGGGAAAAAGAGAGAACTTCATCTGGAGAAGGCACTGGAAGCGGCGGATCTGACGGTGGGGAAAGAACTCAGACAGCCGATTCGGGTGCTGCGGTATGAGCCGGGCATCGCCCGTGAACTGCTGGGCAGATGCCGGTATTTTGAGGTATATCGTATGCTGGTGAATACGGAGAGGCGCCAGATCGTAAAATTCAGGGCGGATGAACTCAGTTTCCGGATATTGCTCTGCATCGAGGGCTGCGGCACGCTGACCTTTGAGGATACGACGGTCGATATCTACAGAGGCGACTGTGTTTTTGTGCCGGCGGATTCTGTGGATATACGAATTCACGGAAGGCTGCAATTTCTGGATGTGAGGTGCTGAAAACGGACAGATCACTACCGGCACAGAAAGGGCTGATCTGTCCGCTTTTTTTATCGTGTCGGCATCTGAAAACCTGTGAGCGCTTTGTTCAGGTAATCGTTAAAGGGTTTCATCAGGCGGAAAAGTTCCGCGGCGCGGTCAAGGAACTGCTCTGCATTTTCCAGTTCCGCATCTTTGACGGGATATTCCAGATACCAGCTTTTATATTTTAAAAATTCTGCCAGGGGATGTTCCTTATCGTATCCGGCGGGAACGTTTTTGAGGCTTGCCCCCTGTACGGTGAAGTGCTCCTTAAAATCCGGTGCGTCGATGATCTGCTCCCACTGCGCGCCGTTTGTGGAGATATAGTCCCGCACCATCGCCGTCGCGTCTTTGAACATATCGGCGAACAGGC
>CANRWP010000016.1 GCA_947643595.1 uncultured bacterium
TTATTGAATTTTCAAGGTGCATAAGCACTTATTCAAGTGCGAAGTTTGAGTAAATGACAAAAAGGAGGAATCACTTTGAAAACAAAAAATACGATATTCTCTCTTTCCATGGTTCTGCTTCTCAACGCCCTTTTACTGACCGCCTGCGGAGGTACAGGAGAAAATGCAGATCATCAAAATACTCCGGGAACAGAAAAAACGGCATCATCAGAGCAAAGTGCAGAGGACGACTCCGTCTCCTATCTGCCTCTGTCCGCGGGCGATGCGGCGCCGGACTTTACCGCTGCTTTGACCGACGGCACCGAATTTACTCTCTCCGAGCAACAGGGAAAAGTCGTCCTGTTGAACTTCTGGGCGACATGGTGCGGTCCCTGTGTCCGGGAAATGCCTGCTTTTGAAAAACTTTACGGGGAATACAGGGAGGATGTCGCCATTCTCGCCGTCAACTGTATGGAAAGTGAGGATATCGTGAAAGCTTTCCAGGACGAAAACGGTTATACCTTTCCGATCGCCTGCGATCCCGAGGGTGATGTCTCCCTGAAATATCCATCCCAGGGGATCCCCTACACGCTTGTGATCGACGAGAAAGGCATCATTCAAAATATCTACGTCGGCGCCGCCGATGCGGAGACGCAGTATCTGGAATATAAAGGAGCCATTGATGCGGTCTCCGAAGGAGAATAATTATGCCGACACAAAAGCAACGTAATTTTTCAACAGGAAAAAGGATCAGGGGAGGCATTCTCGCTGCCGCTGTCGTTCTGCTTGTTCTCGGTATTGTCCAAAGCGGACACATGGACGTGAGGAACAAGGCGATCCGCATCTGCTATGAATGCATCGGAATTGGGTAAAGGAGCTTTTATGCGATGAAACGAAAACGAAAACTGACACAGCTTATCTGTGCTGTTTTATACAACTGCCATATCACAGGCTTTGCAGAGGGAACAATCTATCAGGGCGACTTGAAGAGCGTATGCATCCCGGGACTGAACTGTTACTCCTGCCCCGGAGCCGTCTTCTCCTGTCCGCTCGGTTCCCTGCAGAGCGCGCTGTTGTCCTCAAAATATCGGTTTCCCTACTATATTCTGGGAGTGCTTCTGCTCTTTGGCATTCTGCTCGGCAGGATCATCTGCGGTTTTTTATGCCCCTTCGGACTGGTGCAGGAATTGCTATATATGATCCCCACGAAAAAGCTGAAAAAAAATGTCTGGACCAGACGTCTCTCTTTCCTGAAATATGTGATACTGGCCGTGTTTGTCATCGGAATCCCTCTCGTCCTCCTGACGCCCGGATTCTGCAAATATATCTGCCCTGCCGGAACTCTGGAAGGCGGCATTCCGCTGCTTCTGAAAAACGAGAGCCTCCGCCAGCTGGCTGGTCGGCTTTTCCAGTGGAAGATGCTGCTTCTTGTACTGCTGTTGTTGTCCTGTGTGGTCATCTTCCGCAGTTTCTGCAGATTCCTGTGTCCGCTGGGCGCCTTTTACGGATTGTTTCACCGGTTTTCGCTGTTCGGCATGAGAATAGATGAAAACAAATGCAACAACTGCGGCGCCTGTATACGGCACTGTAAGATGGACGTGAAAAAAGTCGGGGATGCAGAGTGTATCCAGTGCGGCGAATGTATGGAAAGCTGCTCCAGATGCGCCCTTTCCTGTGGAAGAAAATAATCGAAATATCAATCATTACAGAGGATTACACTATGGCACAAATCAATCTATCCGAAGGTCCCATTACCAAAAACATGCTCCGGTTCGCGTTTCCGATGATCTGCGGCAACATGCTGCAGCAGTTATACAATGTGGTGGACACGCTGATCGTCGGAAAATATCTCGGAACAAACGCTCTGGCCGCAGTGGGAAGCTCCTACACACTGATGACTTTCCTGACCTCCATCCTGTTAGGGATGTGTATGGGAAGCGGCGCCATGTTTTCTATCCGTTACGGTGAAAAGAATCACGACAGACTGCAGGAGGACCTCTATGTGTCGTTTTTTCTGATCGCCTCTCTCGCCGTCGTCATCAACGCTTTTGTTTTTCTGTTTCTGGATCCCATTATGGCATTGCTCTCCGTGCCAGCCGACACGTATGCTCTGATGCGGGAGTACCTTTGGATGATCTTTTTCGGCATCGGCGCCACTTTTTTTTACAATTATTTTGCCGCCATTCTGCGGGCTCTCGGAAATTCCCTTGTGCCCCTTGTCTTTCTCGGAATATCTGCCGTGATCAACATCGTTCTGGATCTGTATTTTATTTTATTCTGCAGATGGGGCGTATCGGGAGCGGCTTTTGCGACGATCCTCGCGCAGTGGTTATCCGGTGTGGGCATCGCGGTCTACTGCATATGGAAATGTCCTTTTATGAGAATTGCAAGACAAAACAGGCGTTTTTCACGGATCACCCTGAAGGAAATTACAAACGCTTCCTTCCTGACCTGTCTGCAACAGTCTGTGATGAATCTGGGCATTCTGATGGTGCAGGGGCTTGTCAACAGTTTTGGCAGCACTGTGATGGCCGCCTTTGCCGCCGCCGTGAAGATTGATGCTTTTGCCTATATGCCTCTGCAGGATTTCGGCAACGCCTTCTCCACCTTTATCGCGCAAAACTATGGCGCCAAAAAGCAGGAGCGGATCCGGAAGGGCATACGTTCCGCTGCCGGCTGTGTGGTTCTGTTTTCCCTGATCGTCTCCACGCTGGTGGTCGTCTTCGCCAGACCGCTTCTGCTATTGTTTATCAAGCCGGAGGAAACTCTGGTTCTCGCTGTGGGTATGTCCTACCTGCGCATTGTCGGTATTTTTTATTTCGGCATCGGCACTCTTTTCATGCTCTACGGATTATACCGGGCAATCAACCGCCCCGGCATGTCCCTTGTGCTGACCGTTATCTCCCTCGGCACCAGAGTTGCCCTCGCCTACCTGCTATCCCCCTATCCCGCCATCGGTGTAGACGGTATCTGGTGGGCGATCCCGATCGGCTGGTTTCTGGCGGATGCCACGGGGATCATCTACTATATTCATTATACTAAAAGAAAGAATGAAAGACTGTCATGAAACAGATTCTGATCATCGACGACGACCTGTATATCGGTAATATGCTGAGGAAGTCCTCCGGAAAGAAAACTATCAGGTTCTCCGGGCTTATTCCGGCACGGAAGCCATCCTTCTGCTGCCCTCCGTGAAGCCGGATCTCATTTTGCTGGATCTGATGCTTCCCTGTCTCTCCGGGGAGGAACTTCTGCCCAGGATCAAAGACTTTCCGGTCATCGTCCTCAGTGCCAAAGTCGATGTGGACAGTAAAGTAAAACTCCTGCTGGAGGGCGCTGTCGATTACGTGACAAAACCTTTCGAGACAAAAGAACTTCTCGCCAGAATCACCGTCGCACTGCGCAAAAATAACTCTCCTGTCGGTAATATTTTGTCCTTCGCCGATCTTCACCTCGACACGGAAACTCACATGGTCTTTTCCTCGCCAAAAAAGGACTCCGGGATATCCTCCGAGGAAATACGGCTCACCCGCACCGAGTCCGCTATCCTGAAAATTCTGATGTTGAATCCCTCCCAGGTTATCGCAAAATCCCTGCTGTTGGAACGAATCAGCGAAGATACGCCGGACTGTACCGACAATTCCCTGAAAACGCATATGAGCAATCTGCGAAAGAAGCTTCGAAAAATCGGCGGCAGAGAATACATCGAAGCGATCTGGGGCATCGGTTTTCGTCTGATACAGGAGCAAACGAAAATCTTGACAAATCTTGACTCTTTTCTTATCCGTTTTCTGAACGCTTCTTTTGTAATATCAGGGAAACACGAATTTTCCATGCACGTTCCTGCGGGAGCCATCTATGGTTTCATCGGAAAAAACAGTTCCGGGAAAACCACACTGATGCGTCTGATCTGTGGTCTTTCCCACCCTACCGCCGGCAGCTACACGCTCTACGGCATAACATCCGGCGACAAAAATATATGCCGCTCTCGCAAAAGAATGGGGGCTATCGTGGAGGCGCCCGCAATCTATCTCAATCTGAGTGCGGAGGAGAATCTGGAGCAACAGTACCGCATGCTTGGTCTTCCCTCCTTTGACGATATCGACGAACTTCTTGAACTGACCGGACTTGCAGACACCGGAAAAAAGAAAGCACGGCATTTCTCTCTGGGCATGCGGCAGCGTCTCGGCATCGCCATCGCTCTCTCCGGCAATCCGGACTTTCTTGTGCTGGATGAACCGACAAACGGTCTCGATCCGCAGGGCATCATTGGCATCCGGGAACTGATTCTGAGACTGAACAGAGAACAGCAGATCACTTTCCTGATCTCCGGCCATATTCTGGATGAGCTCTCAAAGATCTCCACACACTACGGTTTTATTGACAGCGGAAGCATGGTCAAGGAGATCAGCGCCGCCAGGCTGAACAATCTCTGCCGTAAGTGCGTTCGTGTGACTGTCACAGACACGAAAGCACTGTGCATTTTACTGGACCGGATGGGACTCGACTACCACATTTTTTCCGATACGGAAGCGGATATCTATCTGAACTCTCCTTCCGATGCCAACGTCTCACATACGCCGGCCATCGGCATAAGCATCACTTCCCTGGTGATGGAACTGTCACGGGGAAACTGTGGAGTGCTCTCCCTGCGGGAGCACGACGAAAGTCTGGAAAACTACTATATGAGTCTGATCGGGGAGGAAAGAAATGTATAACTTATTATACCTGTCAGGACGGCTCTCATGACCATCTGCGTGACGACGATCGGAATATATGTTTTTTCCAAAAAAGATTTGAAGTAAAGGCGGGTGCTCCCATGTTTTTTCAGATTTTGTGTATGATCCTATCCCTTATCCTTATCATACTTCTTTCAAAAATTTATATTATGCAGAAAACTCTGGAGGAAATCTGTGATCTGTTCGCCGTACATCTCACGGAAGATACCAATACGCTTATCACTGTATCCTCCGGGGACAAACATATCAGAAAGCTCGCCGCAAAGCTCAACGAAGAACTGAAAACTCTGCGCCGCCAGCGCAGAAAATACCTGCAGGGGGATCTGGAATTAAAGGAAGCGCTCACCAACATTTCCCACGATCTGCGCACGCCCCTCACCGCCATCAGCGGTTATCTGGAACTGTTGGAAAAGGAAGAAAAAAGTGAGACGGCAGAAAGATATCTCTCCTATATCGGAAACCGCACGGAGGCATTAAAATCCCTGACGGAAGAGCTTTTCCGTTATACGGTCGCCCTCTCCGCCGAAGAAATGAAACTGGAACCCGTGGACATCCGCAGCGTCCTGGAGGAGAGCCTGCTCGACTTTTATTCGGAGTTTGCAGACAGGGGAATCTCCCCCGTCCTTTCCATCACGGAACAGCCGGTCATCCGCCCGTTGAACCGCCCTGCTCTCTCCAGAGTTTTCGAAAACATCCTGCAGAACGCTCTGAAATACGGCGATGGGGACCTGTCTGTAACGCTGTATAAAACCGGAGAAATCCTCTTTTGCAACACTGCATCTTCCCTGGATCAGGTGCAGGCCGGAAAACTGTTCCAACGTTTTTTTACCGTGGAAAATGCCAGAAATTCCACCGGTCTCGGCCTCTCCATCGCCAGGATGCTGGTGGAGGAAATGCGGGGGATATCACGGCCTCTTGGCGGAATGAGCGATTATATGTCCGAATCCAATTTCCTGTTCCTTTCCGTCTCTCACCGTCAGACGAGCCAGTTTCTCCAGGACACCGCCCATCGGAAATAACACCGCAGTCATCGCTATATTAAATATACTGTGCACGGCCGCAATTCCCGTCGCATCCGCACTCCTCTCCATAAAGGCGAAGGGCTGTATTCTGTGCAGCCCGTAAAATACCATCATAAACAGCATCGTTCCGATCAGGTTGAAATACAGATGAATGAAAGCCGCTCTCTTCGCGTTTTTGCCGCTGCGTGATGCGGAGAGCATAGCCGTCGCGCAGGTGCCGATATTCTGTCCCATAATGATCGGGATCGCGGAGGCATAGGATACCGCCCCGGTAGCGCACAGCGCCTGCAAAATGCCCACGGACGCGGAAGAACTCTGGATCACCGCTGTCAGGAGCGCTCCCATAAGCATTCCCATGACCGGATTGGAAAACATCAGAAACAGATTGGTAAAAGACGGTATATCTTTTAAGGGCGCTGCTGCTCCGCTCATGGCTTCCATGCCTGTCATCAAAACCGCAAAGCCAAGCAGTATCCCTCCCACATTTTTCTTCTTTCCCTTTTTACTGAACAGATACAGGCAGATTCCGAGCACTCCCAACACCGGTGCAAAGGAATCCGGCCTCAACATTCTGACAAAGAAATTCCCGCTCTCCATCCCCGCCAGAGACAAAATCCAGGAGGTTATGGTCGTGCCGATATTCGCTCCCATGATGATGCCGACCGCCTGGTGCAGCGTCATGATGCCGGAATTGACAAATCCTACCACCATCACCGTCGCCGCCGAAGAGGACTGGATCACCGCCGTCACGCAGGCTCCCAGAAAAACTGCCCTGAGCGGGCTCGACGTCAGTCTTTTAAGGATCCGTTCCAGTCTGCCCCCCGACAATCTCGAAAGATTTGTTCCCATAAAATGCATTCCTGATAGAAACAATACCAGACCGCCGGCCATCAGAAATATAGAAAATATATTCATAATAAAATCCTCCCGCATAAAACCGACTGAGATGTGAAAAATTTTCCATCCCAGTATCTATCATACAGAAGGAATCTAAAATTATAACCAGAATAATTTTTATTTCGGCAGGAATATCGTGATCTGTGTCCCTTCCCCGGGATCGCTCTTCAATTCTATTTCTCCGTTGTGGTACTGTACCGCATGTTTGACAATGGACAGACCGAGCCCGGTCCCCCCGGAACGCCTGGAACGGCTTTTGTCAATTCGATAAAACCGCTCGAATACATGGCTCTGATCCTCACGGGGGATCCCGATGCCCGTATCACTGACCGTGATCCTCGCTCTGCCTTCCTCCTCCCGGATCTCCACGCGCACTGTTCCATCTCCTCTGTTATATTGGATCGCATTGTCGCAGAGATTATAGAGGATCTCCATAATCAGACTGTATACCCCCCTGACTGCCACATTCTCTCCCTCCGTCAGCAGAACAATATGCTTTTTCTTCGCCGCCTCCTGCAGGGAATTACATACTTCCTTCGCCACCTCAAATAAGTGCACCGTCTCCATCGGCAGCGGATCTCCCTCATCCAGCTGGGACAGGCGTATGATATCCTCCACCAACGCGACCATCCTCGCCGCCTCCTGCCGCATTCTTGCCGCAAACCCCGGCATATCCTCCTCTCTCACCAGCCCGTTTTCCATCAGCTCCGCGGTTCCCATGATGGACTGCAGGGGCGTCTTCAGCTCGTGGGAGACATTTGCCGTAAACTCGATCCGATCCTGTTGTGCCAGCGTATACGCCCGCTTCAACTCCTGATTCTGCCTCTCGATCCTCCGAATCAGCGGAGACAATTCCTCATATATCTCATTTTCAAGAGGTTTTTCCAGATCCAGCCTGTTGATCGGCTTCACAATATTTTCTGACAGCCGCAGCGCCAGCACCGCCGATAAGACAAGAGCGATCATCAACACCAACATGATCGGCTGCTGCATCCCCAGCACGATCGCCCCCCATGTGATGCCTGTCCTGGAAACCCGCAGCACCGAGCCGTCCTCCAGTCTCTTTGCATAATAACTTGTCTTCTCCATTAATGTGGCGGAATAGCGCACACTGTGTCCGGTTCCGTTTTGAAACGCCTCCCGGATCTCTTCCCTCTGTCCGTGGTTCTCCATTGTCTCCACAGCCGCCGCCGTGTCATACACCACTTCCCCCTCCGGAGAAATGAACGTCACGCGGCAGGATCCAAAGTGTGTCCGCTGCAGGTATTCCAACCCGAACCGCTCCGCCCCCGAAGCCGTCACCTCCAGTTCCTCCCGCAGTCTCTCCCCCTGCTGCCTGTCAAAATAAGAATAAAAACCTCCAAAAATAAATACCATGGAGGAGACCATTACCGCCAGAGCGGTAAACAGAATATTGCGGTATATTTTCTTACTCATGGATTTTCCTCCAGACGATATCCTACCCCTCTCACGGTCTCTATCATATCTCCATATTTTCCCAGTTTCTGACGAAGTGTCCTGATATGCATGTCCAGAGTCCTCGTCTCTCCCACGTAATTGTCTCCCCACACCCGAAGAAACAACTGCTCTCTCGAGCAGACAGCTCCCGGTTTTTCCAAAAACAGCCGCAGCAGTTCAAACTCCTTTAAAGTCAATTCCGTCCGCTCCCCGTCCACAGATACAGTCCGCTCCTCCGTATTCAACAGGATACCGCCGGCTCTCAGCAGAGTACCTTTCTTCTCTTTCCCGCATCTGCGCAGCACTGCCTTCACCCTGGAGACCATCTCCATCATACCGAACGGCTTTACCAGATGATCGTCCGCGCCGATATCCAGACTTCTCACTTTCTCATGTTCCGCTCCCTTCGCCGTCGCCATAATCACCGGAATATCCGCTGTCTCTCTCTTCGTTTTCAGCCTCTGCAAAATCTCCATTCCATCCATCTCCGGCAACATGATATCCAGAAGGATCAGTTCCGGCTTCTCCTTTTCCAGCGCGGCGAAAAAGGATCTGCCGTCCGCAAATCCCCTCGCCTCAAATCCCGTCGTCTTCAGGGAGTAAAGCTCTATCTCTCGAATACTCTCGTCATCTTCCACACACCAGATCAATCCGGTTCCTCCTTCGTAATACTTACTCCTGTTTCTTATATTGTCGGTTTCTTTTCAAAAAAGTATACCGCAAAATACCAGTCGAAGTATACAATATTTCATTTTTATTTTTTCTCCTTCACAGCCACCCAGACCTCGCAGGTATAGTTCGGATCGTCCATCTGATCGGAAGGATACACTTCCAGCTCGATTCCCTGCGCATACTCATATCTGTCGCTCTGTGGGAAGAACTCCGTCACGATCTTCCCATACGTCTCCGCGAAAGCTTCCGGCATCTTCCCCTTACAGGTGAACACCGCGTAGGTGTGAGCGGGGATCTCCACGATCTCCATGCCGTCCCCGACCTCTCTGCCGTCATACTCTACGCCGATGCCGTAAGGGAATACATCCCCCTCCGTCTCCTCGGAACAACAGATGCCAAGCAGCCCTTTTAACCTGGGCTCTTTCGGGATATAGCTGACCAGTTTGCGGATCGAACCATCCTGCGTACATTCCCTCCAGAATGCACTGATTCCCTCCGCCGGTCCTTCCTCCGCAGGCTTCTCCACCGTCTTTTGTCTGCATACCACTTTGAATGCATCCAGTTTCTCAATTCTGTAATCCATCGTACTGCCTCCTGTTAAAATAAGTTTGACAGACAGTCTGGAAAAAGATTTGACATTTCCGCCGCGCCTTGCCTGCGTGGGCGTGATGCCGTGGAAACGGGTAAACGCGCGGGTGAAACTCTCCGGCGTGTCATAACCGTACCGCAGGGCGATATCGATCACTCTATCCTCCCCGCCAGCCAGATCGGACGCCGCCAGCGAAAGCCTTCGCATGCGGATGTAATCGCCCAGCGTAAAGCCGCACAGGATACCGAATACTCTCTGAAAATGAAAGACTGACGAGCAGGCCTCCCTCGCCGCCCTCTCATAATCGATCTCTTCCGTCAGATGCGCCTCCACATAGTCGATCGCCCGCTGCAATCCCGCTATCCATTCCATATCCTTCTCCTCCTGTCCTGTGATTCCCAGTCTAGCAGAAACAAAGGATCGATTCCTGATATTTTGTGCTCTGTGGTGTCCGGTTCACATCCTGCCGCTATGCCTGTTCCTCTTTCACAAAATGGTACAGCCTGCTCACAAAATCTCCTTCCAAAACCTCTGTCAAAAATCCCCCATACATCAGCATCCCGCCGGAGTACACCCGCTCCGTGCCCTCCAGGCGATAGCATGCATTCGTGTCAAATCCCTGCAGATAAAGCTTCCTGCTTCGCTTATTGGGCTCCGCCAGCACCTGCACATAAGTCAACAGCACTTCCCGCTTATCTTTGGAAACCACCGCCCAGGCGTCGAATTTATGATTCTCTCTGTAGGAAGCGATCCGGTAATAATCTCCCTCTCTGACAAGATCGTTGTATTTGTGGTACATTTTTGTCTGCTCACAGATCATCACCCTCTGCTCATCCGGAATCTTTGTGATATCCAGCTCATAGCCGAAGGTTCCCGCCAGCGCCACATGCCCTCTTGTCTCAAAGGGTGTGATACGCCCCACGATATGGTTCGGACAGTCGCTGACATGAGCGCCCATCGCTGCAAGGGGATAGATAAGCCCCGTCCCCTCCTGAATGACGAGCCGCTCTATGGCGTCCGTATCGTCCGAGCACCAGATCTGGGGACTGTAGTAGAGCATCCCCGGATCAAACCTCCCGCCGCCGCCGGAACAGTTCTCAAGGAGCAGCCCCGGAAATTCTGTCACAAGACGCTCCTGCAATTCATATAAGCCCAGCACATAGCGGTGAAACAGCTCCTGATGGTGCGCTGCGTCCAGATGAGCGCTGCCCAGATCAGTTAACAGCCTGTTCATATCCCACTTCACATAGCGGATATTGGCACCGCGCAGAATCTTTGCCACCGCCTTGTACACATGATCCACGATCTCTTTTCTGGAGAGGTCCAGCACATACTGATTCCGGCACATGGTTCCCTCGCGCTTATTGATCTGCAGCGCCCAGTCGGGGTGTGCCCTGTAAAGATCAGAATCCGGGGAGATCATCTCCGGCTCAAACCAGATGCCGAATTCCAGCCCGATCTCATTGACCTGATCCACCAGCTTTTTCAGTCCGCCCTTTATCTTCTCCTCATTGACCACCCAGTCTCCCAGAGAATTATCATCTACATCTCTCTTTCCAAACCATCCGTCATCCATGACAAGCATCTCGATCCCGCACCGCTTCGCTTCCCGCGCGATCTGAAGCAGCTTTTCGTTGTCAAAATCAAAATAGGTCGCCTCCCAGTTGTTGATCAGGATCGGGCGTTTTTTGTGGTTATAGACGCTTCGGATCATATGGTTTCTGTAAAAATCATGGAAACTGCGGCTCATCTTTCCGAGCCCTTCCCCGGAGTAGGTCAGGATCACCTCCGGCGCCTGAAAACTCTCTCCGGGGGAGAGCACCCAGCCAAACTGCTCCGCGTTTATTCCCATCACCATCCGTATACTGTCGAACTGGTTCAGCTCAACCTGCGCCAGAAAGTTCCCGGAGTACACGAAATGCATCGCATACACCTTTCCCCGCTGCTGGTCCGTGCCGGGCGCAACAAGCGCCATAAAGGGATGCTCCTGATGGCTGGACTCTCCCCGTGCGGACGAAACCGACTGCTTCCCACAGCGCACCGCGCCTCTCTGGATATGCCGCTCCCTCGCCCAGGCGCCGCATAAATTGATCATCTCAAAGGCTTCATTGTCCATATCGAGACAGGCGCTGTATGCCTTCTCAAGCGTTAATGTCTCACTGCCCCCATTGACGATGCGGACACTCCTTGCGATCACATCCTCCCTCTCGAAAACACAGTAGGACAACACCACCTGCATCCCCAGAACCGGATCCTCCAGCAGGAGCTCCAGCGTCTGCACTTCCTCTTTCGTCCCGAAGGAAGCCGGGAGCCCTTCCAGCTTTTTCTTTCCGTCATAGATCTCATGGGACACATAAAACAGTTCGCTCCCCATCTGTCCTTTTTCATTGCGCACATTCAGGCAGCTCTCCCGGAAGTCCCCGATGCCTCCGGTAGGATATTCCATCGGAAAGCTGTCCAGAAACCCCAGTTTTTCCCGTTTATTCACGGAAGGTGTAAAGGGTATCTCCTCCATCCGCAAAAGATAGTTATCCGTTCTTCCCGAAAGCCTCTCCCCGTAATAAATATGTCCCACATAGTCTTCCGGCGCAACGCCGATCAGGTATGTGCTGTTGGTTGTATGAAGCTCAAAAATTTTTTTCTGTTCCTCAAAATAAATTGCCATCTCTCTCCTCCATGCCGCCTGTAAAGTATCAATGTATAGTTATTCCTGTCCGGTCATTCCAGACAGCAGCTCTGTCCGTTTTGCATCATACTGGATTTCCGTCCTTAAGTCAACCGTTTTTTCACCATATATTTTTCTTATTTTACTGCACTGATACGCCTTTCCATGTTTATCTCACGGTCATTCCCCCGCGTCGCGCGGTCCTGCGAATGCCCGTCCGATCTCCGCGCCCCAGACCTCCACCAGCTTCTCCAAAGAACACGCCGCATTCGCCGGGCTGGTGGAAGGCAGCGCTGTTATCCCGGCCTGCGTCTTTGGAAAAATATATTTCCGATACAGGCTCTCCGCCTTTTTTCCGTTGGCAAATATGCTGCCAATCTGCGTCCGGCCGAGCAGAAAACCGATATCCGCTGGCACCACGTTCTTAATACTGCTGTCGCTGGAGCCTATGATATCACAACTCTCGATCACATCCCACAGCGCAACGCGATGCTCCAACAGCATCTTTTTCTTCTCCTCGATCGTCCCCGGCACCTGACAGCTAAACACTGCCGCCATCACCCTCCAGAAGCGGTTCTGGAGATGCCCGTAATAAAATCCCTGCTCTCTGGACTTCACCGACGGAAGGCTGCCCAGGATCAGGATCTTCGATCTCTCGTCGTACACCGGTGCAAAGGTGTGACGGATATGTTCGTATTCTGCCATATCAGCTTCCACACTCCTCCCTTGTCACAAACTCCGGCAGGCGGATCATGGAAGTCCACTCAAAATCCTCCTTGCGGGCATAGACGATCTCTCCGCCTCCGCCCTGCTTCCACAATCCCTCCAGGGGCGGCACGACATAGGGAAAATACCCCTCTATTTTATGGCTCCCCTTATAGCTCATTTTGATCATGAAGGCAATGCCATACAGCATCCCCATAGCCGCCTTATACTCCCCCTCCGGTTCGTTGGGATTCCCCCTGCCGCTCACTGCAATATAATTCATCTGTGGGATCTCGATAATCCCCGGCTTCTTCGGCGGCAGATAAAATTCTTTGTATTCCTTTTTATAGTCATATGCCATGTTCTTTCCCCTTCACCTTCTTCGGCTTCTTAGGCTTCGGAGCCGGCAGCTCCGCACTGGTTGCTTTCACCAGCTCCGCAAGAGCCTCCTGATCGTCGATATCTTCCACCAGCAGATAATTCTTCGCCCCCTCGTAGGGCGGTGCCTCCTCCAGTTCCGGACGAAGCTTTCTCCCCGCCTCGGTTATCTTGATAAACAGCTGGTTATCACAGATGACCGCAAATATTTTGCCGTCGACATACATGCCGTACTCCCCAAACATTTTCCGGTATGTGATCTGTCCCGCTTCCCTCAACTGATCTGCAATATACTGAACATACTCAGGATTCGATGCCATATCTGTCCCCCCTTTCTCCTTTTCTATATCTTATCCGCACAAAGATTCCGCCAGAGCAAGGAATTTTTTCTCCGACAAAATCTCATTAGTCACAAACTGCCCGCGATAGAACAGAGCAAAATTTGTCCATGCCGCCGGCGCATTCCGGGCTTTTTCCCTGCTGTCGATCTTTATCACGGTGAGGTCGATCCCCTGCCCGTCCGCGCACTGTTTGAGCAGCGGTACATATTTTGCCGTAAAAGGACAGCCGTTTGTGTAATACAGGACAAATCCCTGCCCCTCGCATCCGGGCGTCTTCACGCAATCCTTAAACCCCGGCTTTTTTGCTTCCTCCGTAAACGGAAGATACCACAGCTCAAAAAAGGGCTCCGCGACATCCACAGCCCGAAATCCCTTATGGGCGAGATACTTCGGATCTGCCAGAAACGGTTTCTTCTTAGCCGCTGCGATTACCGTCAGCCCCGCCTTTCCCTTTTCTTTCGCATCAGCGATACACTGTTCCAAAAGCTCGTCCCCGTGCCCGCATCCCTTGCTGGAACCCGCCACCCAGAAACAGTTGATATGCATATAGCCCTCCGCCAGAATCGGCACCCAGGCATATTCCGCCGGGATATACTCGATAAAGCACTTCCCGCGAACATCCCCTTTCAGAAACACAAGCCCCTCACCCAGCCGATCCCTCAGCCATACCTTTTTGGACATGACCTGCACGTCTCTGTTGTTCGAGATCGCGCAGCATATATGTTCCCTGTCCAAATTTTCTTCTGTAATACGGATGTAATTCATATCAGCCTCCCTGAAAAATATGGTGTTCTTTTTAAATAGTATAACGCAAAAAACAGGACATCATATGTCATGTTTTATTTCATCCTCACCGGTCAATCACAAATTTCAACAACTTCCTCCGGCGCGGAAAACTCCTCCTCCAACCTTCTCATGACGATCTCACATATATTGTCCGGCGTCTCCTCATACTCCGTATTATATTTTTTCAGAATCCGGATCACAGACTCCCGGGGAAACTTTCTCAAAAACCTCTGCTCCTCCTGAATGCACAGAATATATTCGTAAATCCTGTCGATCCCCGTGCAGCCGGACATATCTTTCATCACCGGGTAATCCAGCGTCAGTATTGTATCCTGCGGTTCAAATTTGCAGTCGTAACGCCGAAAAAACTCCGGCAGTCCTTCCGCAAACGTGTCCTGCAAAAACCGGTTTCCATAGGAGTCGAACTCCGGCAGGATCTTGTTGTACAGCGCCAGAGCCTTTTTTGTTTTCTCCTCGACAAGAAATGCCCCTCTTTCATACAGCAATCCCGCCGATATCTCTTTTAAGAAAACTGCCGTACCTCCCCCTGCCTGCCCGACTTCCCTGATGCAGTACAAAACAGCCCCCATCAGTTGTTCCGCCTTTTCGTAAGTGATTGATGTGCTCTCATACCCCGTATATTTCCCTGTAAGCTCTCCCACGATCGACACCAACTCTTCCATCTTTATATCAGTCATTTCCGCTTCCATATCGATTTCCTCCTCTCTCTATCATCTACCGTACTTCTTTTTATCTCAGCCCCAACAAAGCTCCTTCAGCGCTTCAAAATACAGATCATAATCCCACCTTGTCACCTCATCGAACTTTTCGTATTCGCCGCGGCCCTCCGATCTCTTGTACCCACTGTACCCCGCCCGGACCGCCTGCGCAAAATTGGAAAGGCACGTCCCCTCCAGATAGCCCAGATCCCCGAAACAGATCGACTCAAACTGCTCCTTCATGAAATGCACAAGCTCGCTGTCGGAAATCTCATCCAGCATCTCATTCCTATACAGATAAAATATCTCCTGCAGCCGAAGCAGCGTCTCCACATAATTGTCCTGATCGATGTAAGCCGAATCGCAGAACTCATAGATGATCTGCGGGATGATCCCCTCCCCGAACTCCACCCTCCTCATCTCCCGCAGGACCTTCCCCCTCTCCTTCAGAATCAGTTCCGCATCCCGTCTTGTCAAAGCCAGCCCAAACTGCTCCGACGCCTGATTCGTCTCCATCAGACAACCCAGACCGTTTTGATCCTGCAGCAAAGCCATCCAGTTTTTTTCCATAGACATTCCTCCTCCGTTTTCGTCGGAAATTAAATATAACACTGCGCCGATCACATTACCAGACTTGAAATTTTGGCATTTTCATGGTATTATAATAATGACAAAAGGGAACGGTTTTCCGCTCCCTTTTCTCGTTTCTGTCAATATCTCTCATTCCTCTCCGCGCCGGACGTTTTACTCCCGGTTCGCCAGCTCCTTCGTGATCTCCTCCCAGCTGATCCCCTTCTCAGCCATCAGCACCATCATATGGTAAAGGAAATCAGATATCTCATATTTCACTTCGTTCTTATTCGGATTTTTAGCCGCGATCACGATCTCTGTCGCCTCTTCCCCAAGCTTTTTCAGTATCTTATCCAACCCTTTGTCAAACAGATAATTGGTATAAGAGCCCTCCTTTGGATGAATTTTTCGATCCTCGATGACTTTCATCACCTCTTCAAACACTTTCAGCGGATTCGCCGCCTCCTTCAAATCCTGCGCCATGATTTCATTGAAAAAACAGGAACGGCTTCCCGTATGACAGGCCGCACCCACCTGGCTTATTTTCGCAAGGATCGTATCACAGTCGCAGTCCGCCGTCAGTGATTTCACATACTGGTAATGCCCGCTGGTCTCCCCCTTGATCCAGAACTCCTGCCGGCTTCTGCTGTAGTAAGTCATCTTTCCGGTCCGCAGCGTATGCTCAAAAGCCTCCTCGTTCATATAGGCAACCATCAGCACCTCACCGGTCTTATAATCCTGTGCCACCACCGGCACCATGCCGTCGCTGTTTTGTTTCATATCTGCCCAGGACAATTTCCCCTTCGGCACCTTCACTTCCACGCCGTTCTCCTGGAACACCGATTTCATGGAATACAGGTCTTTGTAATTATCATTGATCGCATTGCCCGAAATGCCATCCACCGCCGGATTCTGGAAGATCCATGACATCCCCTCCAGGGAACAGTTATCCATCACGATGATGGTCGGATCGTTCAGGCACTGCATCGTCTCCTTCACCCTGCCCGACTGCGCGATCCAGATCGTCTCGGAGATATAAGCATCGATCAACTGTCTGTGAACGCTGAGCGTCTCCGGCTTTGTAAACGAGAGGTATATCCGATCCTTCCCGAACTTCTGGGACACCTCCTCGGTGATCTCAATATTCTCTTCCTTGTCATAATTCAGGACAGCCCGCTCACACCCCGCATAAAGGATCTTCTTAATATCCTCCA
The DNA here is from genome assembly GCA_947643595.1 of uncultured bacterium. Classification (GTDB taxonomy): domain Bacteria; phylum Bacillota; class Clostridia; order Lachnospirales; family Lachnospiraceae; genus 1XD8-76. The sequence goes on from CANRWP010000016.1 coordinate 16,735, forward strand.
TCCGCGCCACATTTCCCGCCCCGATCACCGGGATCTCGATGGATGCGCAGATCTCCTTGATCCTGTCAAGCGCTCTCTCATGCTCCTCATCGCCCTTCGACATATCAAAGACGATCAGCTCATCCGCCGCATTTTCACTGTAGGTCTTTGCCAGTTCCACCGGATTTTCCGACACTACTGTCATATCTTTGAAATTTTTTACCGCTTTTTCTTTATATAAATATATGCATGGAATCAGTCTCTTCATATTTTTATCCCAGTGTCCCCTTCGTGCTCAGTACATCCGTAATTCTCTCATCCATCCCAGTCGCTTCATCCAACGCCCTCGCGAACGCCTTGAACATCGCCTCGATGATATGATGGTTATTCTGCCCATCTAACACCTTAATATGTAAATTCATGCCGGCGCTGTAGCTGACGGCATAGAAAAACTCATGTACAAGCTCCGTGTCCAGATACCCCACGCGCTCCGCCGTAAACGCCGCGTCGAAATTCAGCCACGGCCTGCCGCCCATATCGACAGCACACAGCACCAATGTCTCGTCCATCGGCAAAATGCACTGCCCGAACCGCTTCATGCCCTTCTTATCGCCTGCCGCCTCCCTGATGGCCTGCCCCAGCACGATCCCGCAGTCCTCCACGCTGTGATGCCCGTCCACCTGCAGATCCCCGTCGATCCGCACTTTCAGATCAAAAAAGCCATGCCGCGCAAATCCCTCCAGCATATGATCGAAAAAACCGATCCCCGTGGAGATATCTCCGGTCCCCTGCCCGTCCAGATTCAGTTCCATAGCTATCTTTGTCTCTCTTGTGTTCCGCTCTACTTTTGCTGTTCTCATACTCTCTCCCATATCATATCCATCTCACAGTCAAAGGATCCTCTCCATCGGTCTTCCTCTGGCAAATTCATCTATCCGCTTTACTCAGCCTTCTCGATCAGCTCCCCCGTTTCATCCACGGGATATATCGCAAAAACCGTATTGATCTGAGCGGGGTATGTCTCCGCGATATCTCCGTTGTACACGATCCGGACCGTCGTCCCCTCCTCCATCTCAGGAATCTCATGCGTCGATTCCACATCCGTGTTTACAACAACCTGATCGGAGCTGAGCAGCTCTTCCTCTCCCTCGAAGGGTTCCACCAGCACGGATTTTTCATATACTTCCAGCACTGTCGCATTAAAATAAGGATTCACTGACTCGCTCCCGCAGCCGCTTATAAAAACCATACATACCACTAAAACAGCAACCCATGTTTTTTTCATCCTTCACTCCTTTTCCATTAGACAATAACATTTTTTCGCGCCATTACAATAGCCGACACCCGCTAAAACCCAATCTTCATGGACTGCCCTTCCACATAAACACCCTCTGACAGTTTAAGGGGCAGTTTCTGGTCTGCGGTAAAACCGAGCGTCTCCCCGTCCCGCAGAACCGCTCCATGTCTGATCAGATAAGCGGAAACATTCCACATCAGATCATAAACTTCCGAGGGCTGGCGGCTGCTGTGTATAATCTCAAGTTCCTCTCTGCCGAAGGAGCGCATACCGTTTGTCCAACTGCTGACCCCCTTCTCATCCCGATATAGTCCCACAAACACCAGATCGCCCAAAGGCGGCTCCCCTTCCTTCATAACCATCGCCGACTCCATAAAGTGCTCCGGCATCCATACCGTACCACAGTCATAGATTCCCAGAACATTCGGCGCTTTCAGACAGGCACAGGCCACTTTCACAAAAAGCTCCCCCGCCTCCAGAGGCGCATGTCCCCTTCCCAGCACTGCCACCAACAGATGGGCCTGATGGGCCTTTGCGGCGGCAATGGATGCCTCCCTGGTCATAAAATTGCTGTTTGCCCAGTACTCCGCTTCCCCACCCGGAACCTTCGCCTCCATCAGCCCCACCGTAGCCATCATGCCATTTACCTCAAAGGCAAGGGCGATACCGTCTCTTTCACTCCTCGGATTTGCGGCATCCTCCGGACATTCGATCCCCCAGTCCTCCCGAAGAACCGCCCGGAATCTCTCCACATCAAACTCCGGCGAAGACAACAATACAAATCCCACAAAACTTCCTCCTGCGGATTTCGCGCTGTCATCTCCCTCTTCCTGTTCTTTCGCCCTCTCCATCCAGTATTTTCTGATCTTTTCCACCATCGCCACGCATTTTTCCTGCGCCGTGGATGGATCATAGTCCTCCATCTCGCTGTAAATATGACCGCAGTGTCCCAAGCCGTCGCCCTCATAGCCACCGCAGACTGCCACCTTCCAGGAGCCTAAAATCGACTTTTTAAACTTAAAAATATAATAGTGCAGATCGTGCAGATCAAACTCTCCCGCTATCTCCAGCTTCGCCGGTTTTTTTCCCAGCTCCTGCGGATGAGAAAGCCACTCCTCCATCACTGCCGCCGCATACTCTCTCTGTGTCGTCATTTCTTTGCCCCCTGATCCTTTCTCTTTTAAAATATACATGCAGTCAATGACACCATTGAGTATCTCCGCTGTGCCCGCCGGCTCAGCTTACGACGCAGATCACCCTCGCATATTTATTCTCCGAATCTTCGACAATCTCTATCTTCCCCTGTCCGATATAGTGCTCGATCCGCCGGGCATACCACCAGTCCCCCACACCGATCTGTGTGTGCCCGAGGATATTGCCGATCACTCTGCCCTCCGTTGTGGGAGCATCCCCCAGCCACCTCCATATCAGAAAATCATAGAATTCCTCCAAAACACTGACAACTTTTCCGTTCACCACAGCGCGGAGGGGACTGTTCTCTTCAACCAACCCGTCCCACAGCATGGCATACATGCGTATCTCTTTCCTGGAGAGAGGCTTCTCACAGGGCAAAAATGCCGCAAACTCCTCCGCCGGGATATCATTCCAACTGTGATAGGAGACGATCGCCTTATCGCGAACCACATACTCCGGAAGCTTCACCGCCGATATCTCGTTCTCATACCCCTCCAGCATCCGGCACAGACTGTAAAATCCGCATCTGGAATAGGGGGCATCGCTGTACCATATCCTGACAGATTCCCTATCCTCCAAAAAATGTTTCAGACGCTGCAGTTCCTTTGCATACTGATCGCTGACGTCTCTCAACTCCCTCTCTGCCTCTTCCTCCTGCGCCCACTGATCCTGCGCATACATCGAATAGATCAGTTCCCTTCGGTACGGACTTTCCACAGGTTCCGCGATATCTCCTATATCCATCATAAAGTTGAGACAGACAACCTCCTTCGCCGTCCCCTCGATCCAACCGGCAAACGGTTTCTTTGGCGGCGTCTTTTTCCCCGCCATCCAGACGGACACAGGACCGTTTACCGTTCCGATGACTACTTTATTTTTTGCCGCTTTCATGGCGCCGGCTTCGCTCTCACCAAACAAAACTTCGATCATGTCAATCTGAAACCTCTCACTGAAACCGCACCGCCACCGAATTGGCGTGGGCTGTCAACCCCTCGCTCTTTGCAAACCGCTCGATATCCTCATGGTCGCGCAAAAGCGCTTCCCTGGAATAGGAGATGATGCTCGTCTTCTTGATAAAATCATCCACGCCGAGCGGCGAGAAAAACTTCGCTGTCCCGTTCGTCGGCAGAATATGGTTTGGTCCCGCAAAATAATCCCCCAGAGGTTCCGAGGAATACTCCCCCAAAAAGATCGCCCCGGCGTTTTTCACCTTCGTCATGGTCTCGAAGGGATCCCTCGTCAGGATCTCCATATGCTCCGACGCTATATCGTTCGCCGCGTCCACCGCCTCATCCATGCTTTCCGCCACCAGAATATAACCGTAATTATCCAACGACTTTCTGATGATCTCCTCCCTGGAGAGCTGCCTTGTAAAATTCTCCACTTCCTCCGAAACCTTCTCGGCAAATTCCATGGAATCCGTGATCAGAATAGCGCTGGCGAGCTCGTCGTGCTCCGCCTGCGACAAGAGATCCGCCGCCGCGTATCTGGGATTCGCGTATTTATCCGCCAGTATCAAGATCTCGCTGGGGCCTGCCACCGAATCGATGCTCACATACCCGAACACCGCCTTTTTCGCCAGCGCCACAAAAATATTGCCGGGCCCGGTGATCTTATCCACTTTCGGGATGGACTCCGTGCCGAACGCCATCGCCGCGATCGCCTGGGCTCCGCCCGCTTTATAGACTCTGTCCACCCCCGCAATATCCGCCGCCACAAGCGTTCCGGGATTCACCTTCCCATCCTTTCCCGGCGGCGTCGTCATGATGATCTCCGCAACCCCCGCCACCTTCGCCGGCACCACGTTCATCAACACGCTGGAGGGATACGCCGCCTTTCCGCCGGGCACATAGACGCCCGCCCGCCCGAGCGGTGTGATCCGCTGTCCTAAGATGGAGCCGTCCGGCTTCGTCGCAAAAAAACTCTGCCTGACCTGCTTCTCATGGTACGCCCTGATATTTTCCGCCGACCTTTTCATCGTCCCGATCAGCTCCCCATCCAGCGCACGGTAGGCCTCCTCTATCTCCGCCCTCGTCACCACCAGGTTCTTTGCCGTCAGCTCACACTTATCAAACTGCTTTGTATAGTCAAAAACCGCCTGATCCCCTCTCGCTCTGACCTGCTCAATGATCCCGTTCACCGTCTCCTCGTACTCCCCATAATGACTGGGACTCCGTTTCAGCAGATCCTCCAGTATATTCTTTTTTGTTTCTCCGGTCAGCTCTATGATTCTCATTCCGATATTCCTCCTGTACCTGTTGTTTGCTGTTGTCCAATATACGACCTGCTATAATTTCTTCACAATCTCAACCGCAGCAGAAAGCAAACGATATCTTATATCCTTTTGCATATTCCATTCCCGGGAATCCCATGCCTCACCGCTCACATCATCGCCGGCATACAATAACTGGGCAAGCGGAATATTATAATACTGGGACACCGCAAAAAAGCCGCCGCTTCCATTTCCACGGTTATACATTCCTCGCTTCGTCTCCGTTCGATCATATCCGGAGTTTCTCTGTATATGGCATCGCTCGTCCATGTCTTTCCTGTTGTAAACGGAATCCCCTTTCCGGCAGACTTTCTGCCAGAAAATCCGCCTGCTGAATCATCGGGTTTTTACCGGTATCAAATTCACATACAGGATACTTATTCTCCAATATCATATCTTCTGCCCCATTTATTTCCAACTTCCAATTTATCAAAATAAATTCTTTCCCATACAGAGAGATTCCGGCATATCTACATACGCACCATAATTAGGAATTTTCTTAAATCCTAATTTTGAATATACATGACAGGACTCCGCTAAAAGTTCTCCGGTTTCTAAAATCATTTTCTTATATCCCAGCTCTTTCGCCCACTCTATCAACCTGGAAACCAACTCCGTTCCGATTCCTTTTCCTTGTTCATTTGGTATAACAAACACTCTTTTTAGCTCTATCGTATTTTCATCATAAGAACGTATACAACCACCGCCAATCGGATGATTGCCTCGGTAAACTACTATCGCTTCACTTATTTTATCAATCAGGTTATATTGAGCATATTTATCTCGTTTAATTATTTTTCCCACCCGCAAATCTAAATCTTCGTCAAGCTGCCTGCAATTTTCTATAAAATCCTTGTTATTTCCATCACATCTCAAAAATACAATTTCACTCACCCTATCTTGCTTTTCATTGTAAATCCTTCTCATTCACAGACTTCTTCCTTCAACCGATGGATCAGTCCACTGATCCGCTCATACTCCATCCGCATGCTCACCGGATTCACGATCATCCGCGCAGACAGAGGACAGACCTCCTCCAGAACACCGAGTCCGTTTTCCTTTAATGTCCCGCCGGTCTCCACGATATCCACGATCACATCCGACAGTCCGACGATCGGTCCCAGCTCCACCGAACCGTTCAACTTGATGATGTCCACCGTCTGATGTTTCTTATTATAGAAATATTCCTTCGCGATCAGCGGGTACTTTGTCGCAACCCGGATCCGCTCATGGTGCTGTAACAGCTCCGCCGCCGACTCCGGCCCGCAGACGCACATCCGGCATCTGCCGAACCTCAGGTCCAACACCTCGTAGACGCGTCTGTTTTCCTCCATGATCGTATCCCTTCCCACCACGCCGATATCCGCCGCGCCGTACTCCACATAGGTCGGCACATCCGGCCCCTTGGACAGAAAAAATTTCAGCTTCTGTTCCTCATTGACAAAGATCAGCTTCCGGGAATCCTTGTCCTTCATCTCCTCGCAGGTGATCCCGAGCCGCTCCAAAAGTTCCAGTGTTTTATTCGCAAGCCTGCCTTTCGCCAATGCGAAAGTCAGATATCCGTCATTCTTCATAATTTACCTTTCCCCTGCCCCAAAATACTCCATCAGGCATTTCCGTTTTTCCGCCAGCTTCCGGTATTCCTCTCTCGTCTTCCCCGCATTTTTCTGCATCATTTCCACACAGACGCCTTCCCCCCGCAGTTCATTCGCCCGCGCAAGCGCCTCTGCAAACGCCGCCTTTTCATAGACCACCACCGCATGTTTTTCCTCCACGGACAAGGCGATCCTCTGGCTCGCCAGTGCCGTCATCAGATCGTCCAACACCACCACAAAACCCACAGCCGGTGCATCCTTTCCGAAAGTCTTTAACAGATTATCGTACCGCCCGCCCTTCACGATGGCATCCCCCACGCCGTAAGTGTACGCCCGGAATGTCACGCCGGTATAATAATGATACTTGCTGAGCATACCGAAATCAAAGGATATATACTGCTGTACCCCATAGACCGTCAACAGCCCGTACAACTGCTTCAACCGTTCTACCGCTTTCAGCGAACGCTCATTGGAGGCAAGCTCCTCCGCCTTGTGGAGCACCTCCACAGAGCCGAACAGCTCCGTTATCCTGAGAAACGCCTCCCGGTACTCTTCCGCAATACTTTGCTCTTTTAAAATATCCTCGACACCGAAGATATTCTTGCCGCTGACGTTCTCCCGCAGGGCGAGTTCCGTCTCCTCGGGCAGCCCCGCCGCCTCGCAGAGCCCTCTGAAATAGTCCGCCTGTCCTATCGTCACCTGAAACTGCAAAAGCCCCGCACTTTTCAGACACTCTATCAGCATGGCGATCATCTCCGCATCCGCCTCCACGCTGCCGTCCCCGATCAGCTCCGCCCCCATCTGGGTGACCTCGCACAACTTCCCCTGCAGGCTCGAAATATTGGTGAACGTATTTCCCGCATAACAAAACCGGATCGGGAATGTCTCCTCCATAAAATACTTTGCGGCGCAGCGCGCCATGGAAGGCGTAAAATCCGGCCGAAGCGCCAGTGTGTTTCCTTCCTTGTCAAAAAATTTATATAACTCTTTGGACGGCGTCGTGCCGATCTCCCTGGAAAACACATCAAAAAACTCAAATGACGGTGTCTGGATATCCTGATAGCCGAAGTTCTTAAACTTCCCGTGTATCAACTCTTCCAATTTCAACTTTCCCGCGAATTCCCCGCCGTAAATATCTCTGACACCCTCCGGTGTATGTAACAGATTCCGATTCATATTTCCTCACCCCTGGTACTTTATCACAATAACGCGTCACCGCAATAATTCGTTATCAAATCAACGTATCAATTATAAAGAACGAAAACACCCCTGTCAAGCCCTGTCGTCCAGATCCTTCTGCAGCATATCCAGATACGGAATCAAAATCCCCTGTCTGCACGGAATGAAATACTCGGGATTCAGCTCGTCGAACCGGAAACTCTTCCTGCCGCCTTTCAGTTTTCTGTCCCAGAAATAATAAAGCATCTCAAAGGGCAGATAATAGAACTGATCCCTGTGCGTATAGTAGATCAGAAAAAAGGCCACACCTCCCTGTCTTTCAAACTTCTGCATGAAATCCACCTGATGGTCGTGGATATTCTGCAGGGAGAACGTGTCCACAGCGCACTCCTTCGCGTCGAAACAAACCGGAATGCCCTGTACCGCCCCAATGTAGTCCACCGTGCTCTTCTGGTCAAAGTAGGCCAGCGTGATATGCCTGGATTCCTTGTCCATCTTGATCGGCGTGATCGGCGTTGGAATCTTCTGGATCAACGCCAGGCCTGCCTCCGCATATTTTTCATTTGTCCTGTTGATCATATCCTCCAGGGCGGAACCCCGGAGTCCCCTGCTCTTCCATGTGGGCATTTTTCACCACTCAATCTTTCTTTTTTAAATACTGACTTTATAGACGCGCGCCTTTCTCTCGATCCATACAAAAGCAATCACACAGATCACCACCGACACCGCCGAGCCGGTGACCGTCGCAAGTCCCATGGGAAACAGCGTGTCCGCAAACAGTTTCGATGCCAGGTAGGCAAGCGGAATACGCGCGCAGACGATCGCGATCGCATTATGCAAAAAGGAAAGCCCCGACATTCCTCTGGCGCAGAAATACCCGCTGAAACAAAAATGCACGCCCGCGAACACACAGTCCCATACATAGCCCTTCAGATACTGCCCGCCCAGCCGCACGACCTCCGGCTCGCCCCGGAAGATGCCGACCACCGACTCTGCAAAAAACTGCATCAGAAGCGCCGAAACCGTACCAAAAACCACCGCCGCGATCATCGCATACTTCAACGTCTGCTTCGCCCGCTCCTTCTTTCCGGCCCCGATATTCTGCGCCGCCAGCGCCGACACGGAGGAGAGCAGCGAGGAAGGCACCAAAAACAGAATGCCGATGATCTTCTCCACCACACCCACTGCCGCCGCGTCGAAAAGCCCCCTTCTGTTGGCAATCACCGTGATCAGCAAAAAGGATATCTGGATAAACCCATCCTGCACTGCCACGGGAACGCCGATCGCCAGAAGCTTCCCCATCACCGTCCTCTGAGGCTTGAAATCCTCCGCAGACAGCCTGATATGCCGCATCCCCTTGTCCGTCCTGATGCGCAGAAGCGCTGCCGCCACACTGATCGTCTGGGCCAGCGTCGTCCCCAGTGCGGCGCCCGCCGCTCCCATCCCCAGCGCGCCGATAAAAAGATAGTCCAACGCAATATTGGAGACACACGCCACCGCGATAAAATACATGGGGCTTCTGGAATCCCCCATCCCCCGGAAGATCGAACTGATAATATTGTAGGCGGTGATAAAGGGAATCCCGATAAAACAGATCGTCAGATAGGAGACCGTGCTCTCCACCGCCTCCGCCGGCGTGGACATCACCGACACAATGGGCCTGATGCACAGGGTGAGAATCACTGCGGACAACACGGAAAGGCTTAAAAACAAAACCACTGTATTTCCGATAGCCGCGAACATCCGCTTCTCGTTTTTTGCCCCGGCCTCATGGCCGATGGAAACCGTAGTTCCCATGGCAAGCCCCACGATCATCACCGTGATCATATGCATGATCTGGCTGCCGATGGAGACGGCCGTAGTGCTCTCCACCGCGTCGAACTGCCCCACGATATACAGATCCGCCATCCCGTACAGTGTCTGCAGAAAATAGGAGAAAAAATAGGGGATCGAAAACGAAAGCAGTGTCCCAAATACATTTCCCGTTGTCAAATCCGATCTCCATTCCCGTCTCATCTCTTTCGCCCCTTCCTTCCGTATCTTCTGTGCCAAAACTCACACTATTTCATCATATATTACATCACACATTCCACCACTTGGGCTCCGGCGCCGTCAGGCGTTTCCCTGACAGACCGGCAAATTCCCCCTCGGTCTCCGGAAATTCCACCTGGTATGCATGGAGAAACTGAAAGGGGAAAGCCCCCTCTTCCTCCCGCTTTGGTTTCCACCCATACTTTCTGTCCCCCAACACAGGATGCCCTATACTGGCAAGGTGCGCCCTGATCTGGTGACTCTTTCCAGTCACCAGCAGGATCCTCAGCTCTGTGCAGTCCCTCTCCTTTCGATAGGCGAGAGGCTCTATCACTGTCTCGATCCTTTTGTACTTCTTTCGGGCATCCGGCCTTGCCGAAACAAGCTTCCGGTACGCATCTGTCCCGATAACCTCCGAACGGTTTCTCTCCTCCTCTTTTCGCAGATAGCCGTCCAGCACAAGCTCTCTTTCTATTCTTCCCTGAGCGCAAGTCAAATAATATTTATGCAAACTCCGGTTCCTCAGAATTTCAGACAAAAACCGGCTCCCCCTGACATTCTTTCCGCAGAGTACAAGCCCGCTGGTATTCCGGTCCAGCCGGTTGCATACCGATGGGCGGAAGCGCGAAAGCTCCTCCTCCGTCATCTCGCCCTTTTCCAGCAGATAGCCGATCATCCACTCATTCAAAGAGACATCGCCCCGCTCCGCCTTCTGGGACAAAACGCCCGCCGGCTTATTCAAAACCAGTATATTGTCGTCCTCATAGACGACGGAAATACCTTCCAGCCTCCGGAAAGCTCTCCGATAGGACAGATCCGCCGCTCCTGTGCGCTCTCCCCTGTCCTCATCGGACAGCTTCCCCGAAAATTTTGAAAATGTCTCCTCCGAGAAAAACAGTTCCACGGTATCTCCCGCCGCAACCACCTCGCTGCCCGCCGCTTTCTTCTCATTTAACGTAATATTTTTCTTTCGGAGCATCTTATACAGAAAACCGGACGACGCCTGCGGCAGAAGCTTTTTCAGATATTTATCGAAGCGCCGCCCCTCCTCCTGCCTTGTTATCACAAATTTCCGCATAGTCTTTTTTCCCCGTAGAAGAAGCTGCTCACAGCGACAGATTCTCCATCAGTTCCAGCACTTTCTCATCATACTCCCTGTCGTCATCCATCTCCGATTCCCGCAGGGATTTCAGCCGTTCCAGATACTTTTCTCTGTCCTTAAATATCTTCACCGTGATATCGTGGAACCCGTTCTGGGCAAACAGCGTCTTCACATGCTGATAACACGCCGCCTCATCAAAATCCTGCTGTTCTGTGATACCGGCAATATTTTTTCCTTTCATCACAAGGTGACTGATCTGAAAATTTTTCGCATAGCTGGTCACATACAGATCATACCGGCCGCACAGCCCCTCCGCCCTCTCACCGATCACTTCTCTCATCCTGGCGGAACACCCTTTCGCCTTAAAAAACATGATCATATTCACAGCGCTCTTGCTGGCGGGAAGGCATCCCAGAACCGCCGCCAGTGTCAAAAAATTTTTATTGGATTTTGTGGCGATATACCCCGCCGCATACAGCGCGATAGATACCCCAAACATCAAAAGTGTCTTGATCATTTCCCATCTTCTCTGTTTTTCGATATATTCGTAAGTTCCCTTTTCATTTTTCCAGAACATCTTATCTCCTCATTTTTCCCGCCGTTTTTTCTTTATTGCCCTTCGTTTTGTCCTGCCCATCCTTCCAGGAGGTATCAGACATCCGGGGCCAAATCCGATCAGATCCTCCCGGTGACACCGCAAAAGCGCTTCCCTGACTAACTCATAATTCTCCGGATCCTTATATTGCATCAGCGCCCTCTGCATCGCCTTTTCACGTGGATTCCTCGTTATAAATACGGGCTCCCCCGTCCTGGGATCTATCCCTGTGTAGAACATCACCGTGGAGAGCGTGGACGGCGTGGGATAAAAATCCTGCACCTGTTCCGGCTGATGTCCGGTATCCCGCAGATATTCCGCCAGCTCTACCGCCTCCTTCAGCCCTGCCCCCGGGTGAGAGCTCATCAGGTATGGGACAAGATACTGCCGAAGGGCAAATTTTTTGTTGTACTCCTCATACTTTCTGACAAACCTGTCATAAACCTGCCGTTTCGGCTTGCCCATATAGTAAAGCACCCGGTCGGAAATATGTTCCGGAGCCACTTTGCACAGACCGCTCACATGATATTGTATCATCTCCTTCAGGAATCTGTCACTCTTTTCCTGAAGCAGATAGTCAAACCGCACACCGGAACGGATAAACACTTTCTTCACCCCCGGCAGTCTCCGCAGTTTTTGCAACAAATTTATATAGTCCTCATGGCTGCTGTCCAGATTTTTGCAGGGCTCCGGAAACAGGCACTGCTTATTTTTGCACACTCCCGCCTGCAGCTGTTTTGCGCAGGATGGATGCCTGAAATTCGCTGTCGGTCCTCCCACATCGTGAATATATCCCCTGAAATCCGGCTGCACGGTCATCCACTCGGCTTCCCTCAGCAGAGATTCATGGCTCCGCACCTGCACGATCCGCCCCTGATGGAAGGTCAGGGCACAGAAATTGCAGCCGCCGAAACACCCTCTGCAGCTGATCAACGAAAATTTCACCTCCGCCATCGCCGGCACGCCGCCCAGTTTTTCATAGGAGGGATGAGGCGCCCGCACATAGGGCAGATCATAGATATCGTCCATCTCCTGCATGGAAAAAGGCTCCGAGGGTGGATTCTGCACTACAAACATCTTGTTCGGATAAGGTTCTATTAACGCTTTTCCCTGAAACGGATCCGTATTTTCATACTGCCTCATAAAGCTCTTCGCATAGAGACTTTTCTCCGTTTTGCAGTCCTCGAAGGACGGCAGCACGATCCCCTCGTAGACGGAAGAGATATCCTGCGTCCGGTAGACTGTTCCCCTGATGAACGTGATATCTTTCACCGAAATTCCCGCGTCTAACGCCTCCGCGATCTCCACGATGCTCTTCTCCCCCATGCCGTAGCTGATCAGATCCGCTCCGGCGTCCAGCAGGATCGAGCGCTTGTAGGAATCCGACCAGTAATCATAGTGTGCCAGCCTCCGCAGGGAGGCCTCTATGCCCCCCAGTATGATCGGCACGTCCTTAAAAGTCCGCCTGATCAGATTACTGTAGACCACAGCCGCATGATCAGGCCTCCTTCCCGCCATGCCGCCCGGCGTATAGGCATCCTTCCCGCGTCTCTTTTTGGAGACAAAATAGTGGTTCACCATGGAATCCATATTTCCGGACGTAACTAAAAAGGCAAGGCGGGGCCGTCCCAAAACCGCAATACTCTCATCTTTCTTCCAGTCCGGCTGGGAGATAATCCCCACTGAAAAGCCGTGAGCCTGCAGCACTCTGCTGATGATGGCGTGTCCGAAAGAGGGATGGTCCACATAGGCATCCCCGATCACATAGACAAAGTCAAGCTGTTCGATATTCTGTTTTTCCATGTCCTCCCTGGATATCGGGAGAAAACCTTCCGTCTCCATGCTCTGTATCCTTCTTCATATTACAGCCTTTTCACTTCTTCCCTTCCATCCCGTTTTGCATACTTCAGCCCTTCCCATCTCTGCATATATTTTATCCCCGCTTTCTCTGACATTCTGATTACCTGCCGCTTTTGTAACCTTCATTCGAAATCACCGCAGCCTCTCCCGCTCCACGACCTGCCCGAACTCCTCGATATAGTAATCCGCCAGCCGTCTCTTCTCCCTGTCCGAATCCAGGGAGTAGGCGTCCTGCACGGCGCAGACCTTCATTCCGGCATTCTTCCCGGCCATGATCCCTGCCGCAAGGTCTTCAAACACAAGACATTTTTCGGGCGCCACCTGCAGTTCCTCCGCCACCGCCAGATAGATATCCGGCGCAGGCTTTCCCTTCTGTACCTCGGAGCCGGTCCGAATACAGCTGACATACTCCGTCAGCCCATGTATCCGCTCAACCCTCTCCAGCAGTTCTCTCGAATTGCTGGTGGCGATCCCCATTTTGATCCCCCTGCTCTTACACAGCTTCATAAAATCCCGCACGCCGGGTTTTAACGGCACTTCCCTCTCATACTTCTCCCACGCCATCTCGTTCCAGTCCGCCATGATCTTCTCGACGGAATCCTCGAGATGAAAACGCTCTTTGAAGTAAGCCGCTGTCTCATAAAAACTCCATCCCTCGATATCCGCCTGCAGCGTATCGGGCAGAGGGATCCCGAATCTCTCCAGATACTCTTTGTCGATCCGCTTCCACATCCACATGGAATCCGCCATCGTACCGTCCACATCGAAAATCACCGCCTCAACATTTTCCAGGGAGGGCAGCTTATCCTTAAGACTTTCGACCTCCTCCTCCGACAGCAGACGGTAATCCCCGGGCCCCATATCCTCGTCCAGATATAATGTCCCCATCCGCAGTCTCTTTAGATGCAGCACCCGGTTTCCGACGGCGGTGAGCATCCGCTTCACCTGATGATAACGCCCCTCTGTGATCGAGAGATGGATCTTCCCGTCTTTCTGCACATTGACTCTCGCCGGCATCGTGAGCTTTTCATCCCCGATGTCCACGCCGCACTCCAGCGTCAGGACCTCCTCCGCGTGGAGCGGTTTTTCCATAGTCACCTCGTAGGTTTTCACCACATGCTTTCTCGGGGAGAGCAGCTCGTGTGCCAGAGCCCCGTCGTTTGTCAAAAGCAAAAGCCCCTCCGTGTCCTTATCCAGTCTGCCCACCGGAAACAGTCCCTTCGGGAAAGGTCTGTCTTCCCTCTTCTCCCACTCCTTTCGCAGAAAGTCCAGGACGGTCTCATCCCTTTTATCCTCCGTGGCGGAAACAATCCCCTGCGGCTTATAAAACATAACATAAGTATGCTCTTCGTAAACAACCGTTTGACCACAATAGTCAACAACCGCCGTGCTCTCCTCCACTTTCTGTTCCGGTCTCTTACAGACCTCTCCGTTCACCTTAACCTGCCCTCTTTTGATTATCTCCTTCACTTCACTCCGTGTTCCTGCGCCTGCGTCGCAGAGATATTTATCCAGTCGTACCATGCGCTTTTCCCTCTGATTCTTCTAACTTCTTTTTTTCCACATATATTTAAAACAAGAAAACAAGACGGCAGATATCGCCCTAAGAGCGATATCCTTGCTCCTCCTTTTGACATGACGCAAAAAAATTCCCGATTTCTCGTCGCACCCCAGCTCCTCTTTCTCTCCCTGTTCACGATCTCCGTTCTCCGAGCCCCCGCCGACGCCTGCTCCTTCGCGGCGCTGGCATTAACGCTGTGGTTTGAAAAAATGATACCATCGCTCTTCCCTTTTATGGTGCTCTCTGGCCTGATCGTCAGGCTTGACCTGGGCAGAACGATATCCCTTCCCGTCGCTCCCGTCCTCGGACGACTCTACCGCATAGACAGTACCATGTGCACAACGCTCCTTCTCGGTTTCCTCTTCGGCTTTCCCCTGGGTGCCAAAACCATAGCCGAGCAGTACCGCCTCGGGCAACTGTCAAAACCCCGGGCACAGTATCTGCTCTCCTTCTGCAACAATATCGGCCCTGTCTATCTGCTCAGCTTCGCCCTGCCTCTGTTCGGCTTATCCGGCGGCGCCGAAAACCGTCTTCTCCGAATCGCTGTCGTAATCTCCTTTTTCGGCATCCCGCTGCTGTATGGCCTCATCCTGCGCCGCACGGTCTACCGCCGCTTTTCCTTTTTCTCCGAAAACCTGCCAAAGCCCGGCCCATGGGCTCACCTGAGAGCAGCATCCGATGAAAGCCGCCATCCCTCCTTCATCTCCGCCCTGGATGCCTCCGTCACCTCCGCCTGCGACGCCATCGCAAGGCTCGGAGGCTATATGATCTTCTTTATCGTCTGCAATCTGCCCCTTGGACAGATCTCAGGTCTGTTCAAAACAATCTTCCCTCTGACTTCCCCGGACAGCCTCGCCGCCTTTGCAGCTCCCGTGCTGGAGATCACCAGCGGACTTTCCCTGGCCGAAAGCATCCTCCCGCCTGCTCTCTCCATGGTGATGCTCACCTTCGGCGGCCTCTCCTGCTTCGCTCAGACCTACACCTGCATCCGGGATACCGATCTCTCCTTCGGAAACTACTGCCTCCACAAGCTGACACAGAGCCTTATCGCCTTCTGCCTCTATACCTTGCTCTTTTCTGTTTTTTCCTGAATACCGATCTCGTTATGATAAGCAAGATGAGCAGGGCCACCAGCAATCCCAGTATCATCAGCCATAAAAACTGGGAGATATCCGAACGATTGACCAGTATCTTTTCGCTCTCTTTTTCCGCGTCTTTCCTTTCATACCAGCCCATATTGATCTCATGGACACTGCCCGAAGCTTCCACCGCCTCCTCGGTCTCCCCCGGCAATCCCTCTGTCTCCTGACCGGAAACCGTTATATCCTGTGATATATTTTCCGTCTGTTCCGCGTTCTCCGCATTGCCGCTCTTCTTCCCCTGCAGCGCAGGAATCGTCAGCGTCTCTGTCTCCGTATCCAGATCGTAACCGTTGTAGACCCGGCATTTCAGCTCAATGTCCTGATCCACCGGCACTTTTAACGTACACTCCAGCTCGTTTCCGCCCGCCTCCCACCTCTGCAGGGCACTGTAATTCTTTCCGCCGTTTATGCTGTAATCGTAGTACAAAAGACCGCTGTCCGGGTCGTTTCCGGTCAACAGAATATTTATCTCCCCGGTCTCTTCCTTCACCCGCAGGCAGGTCAGGGACACATCCTCCGGCTCCGTATCGTCCGGCTTCATCACCCCGGTCGGAATTTCCACCTTCGGCACCTCAAAGCGCCGGTAATCCGCCCCTGTGGTCGGCGAATACAGGCCGTAATATTTCGCCACCGCAGTCGCGTCCAGAACCCCCAGCCTTTTCATCGCCTCCGTGGTCTCAAACCTTCCCGCATCCTCCCTGTTGTCGAGGTGACAGTGCTCGATGATGCAGGACGGAATATCATATTCCTCACAGTGTTTGATGATTCCGTAGTAGTCCGTGCCATCCTTCCCCAATCTCGTCTTAACGCCCCGGCGGTAAAGATCCAGCGTGCAGAGCTCATCCACACACAATTCCCCAAAGCGTTTCCCCTGGGCGTAACAGTTTCCGAAAGCGGATATCCACGCCTCCGTACCGTACAGCGTATGATTTTCCGACATATTAAAATGCAGGCAGAACAGAAAGTCCGCTCCCACTTCCTTCGCGTAATCCGCCCGTTGCTGCAGTGTAAGATCCACATCCTCCGTCCTTGTCATGTAGACTTCCACTCCCTCATACTTCCGCAGCTCTTCCGCCATCGCGTTCGCCACCACCATGGTCATATACTTTTCCGTATAACTTCCCTGTCTGGCCCCCAGATTCTCGCCGCCGTGTCCGGGATCGATCACGATCTTAACCGGCTCCGCGTGCACCTTTTCTGCCGGTGCGAGAGCAAAAACCGCCGCCAGCATCAGACAGAATAAGATACGTTTTTCACCTAAAAAAGGCCGACTTCCTCGGAAACCGGCCATCTTCCACATCTTTTTCATTACATCAACTCCAAATCTTCTTTTGGTTCCGCTGCCGCTGTCCCGCCGGAGTCTTCTTCATCCAGATCATCCGGTATCGGCACCAGTTCCCGCCTGTTCGCCGCAATGATCTCCTGATACTGCTTCATATGGCCGATCAGGTTCTCATAATCTGCGGAAGCAGTCTGAATCGATCCTGCGACAATATTCTCTACATGGGAAAGCAGATCATCCGTATACTGCATGGCGGATATCCGCATTTCGTTCGCTTCCATCACGGCCCTGTCCAGGATCTCCTGCGCCTGCCTGCTGGCCGCCGTAACCACCTCATCCGCCTGCGCGTAAGCCTGCTGCATGATCTGGTGCTCGCTGATCAGCTCCGTCCGCTGCAGCGTGGTATCTTTGATCAGCTGCTCCGCCTTCGCTTTGGCATCATTCAGGATTTCTTCCTTATTCTGAATGATTCGCTGGTAGCGCTTGATCTCATCCGGCGTTTTGACGCGCAGTTCACGAATCAGCTCCTCGATCTCGTCCTTGTTTACCAAAATCTTGCTGTTGCTGAACGTCTGATATTTACAACTGTCGATATACTCTTCTATCTCATCGATTAACTGCTCTATTCTGCTGCTCATTTTCACTCCGTTTCTATTCTCAAAAGCTACTGCGCGGGGTGGCCGTATTTCTCAAACATCATATCCCGCACAAAATCCGGCACCAGCTTGGAAATATCTCCTTTAAACATCGCGATCTCTTTCACGGTGGAAGAACTCAGATATGCGTACTCCAGACTTGTCGTCAAAAACATCGTGTCCAGATATCCGTCGGATAACACTCTGTTTGTCTGGGCGATCTGCAGTTCATACTCAAAATCCGTGATGGCCCGTAGCCCCCTGATGGATACTCCAATTTTATTTTTTCTCGTATAATCAACCAAAAGGCCGCTGAAGGAATCTATCTTCACATTCGGATATTCCCTTGTGGCCTCTTTCAGCATTTTAACACGTTCCTCCACAGAAAACAATGGTGTCTTCATTTTATTATCCAGAATGCTGACAGTCAATTCATCAAAAATCTCCGCCGAACGCCGGATAATATCCAGATGTCCGTATGTAACCGGGTCAAAACTCCCGGGATAAACTGCTGATTTCATAAAAGTCCCCCTTTGTCTATCGTACCATATCTTTCCGCAAAAAAACATGTTTATTTGTTTTGTAACATTTCTCTTTTTCTACAAAAAATCCATAATTTCCCACAAATCCAAAGTCTCTTTCCAGATCGGCCTCGAACACCAGCAAAGTATCCTCTGTCACATAACTTCTGTCCTTCAAAACCGACAATAACTTTTCATAATGTCCGTCCGCGTAAGGAGGATCCGCAAACAGGATGCCCACCTCCTTTTCGTGAATGTCATAAAGAGCGGTATAGACATCCTGCTTTAACAACACGGTATCCTCCGTCATTCCGGCAAATTTCACATTGTCCGTGATACAGGAAAAAGCTTCCCGCTCCCGCTCCACCAGATACGCCTTTTTTGCCCCTCTGCTGACCGCCTCAATGCCGATCTGCCCGCTCCCCGCAAACAGATCCAAAAACACGCATCCCGGCAGTTCGGGCATCAGCATATTGAACAATGTCTCCTTGATTCGATCTGTCGTAGGTCTTGTATCCATCCCTGCCGGCGTCTTTAACGGCAGGCTTCTGGCTTTTCCCGCTATGATTCTCATACCCTTACCTTGACACCCTTTCCGGCTCTCGCCCCGGATTTCAGTTTTCCGAGCTCCAGCTTCTTTCCCTTGTACTCGATGGTCTGTTCCGCGCCCGTCCGCGTGTAATAAACCGCCTCGACCTGATCGCCGTCCCCCAGCTTCATACCCTTCGTTCCCACCGCCGCCTTCTTCATCGCGGAGATCTCCTCCACCGGAAACCGCAGGAAATACCCGTCTTTCGACTGCAGTATGATACTCTTCTGGTCCTTGTAGGGCTCC
Organism: uncultured bacterium; assembly: GCA_947643595.1. Lineage (GTDB taxonomy): Bacteria > Bacillota > Clostridia > Lachnospirales > Lachnospiraceae > 1XD8-76. The sequence goes on from CANRWP010000016.1 coordinate 35,815, forward strand.
ACGCTCAACACCTCATCTCCGTCCGAAAGTTTCGTGGAGGCCACCGTGCGTTTCGTCACATCAAACTCCCCGCCGTCCACCACTTTCACCATGGACTGCTTTGTGACAAAGAACAGCCGGTACAGATTCAACTCCGTCTGGCTGGCGGCATAGATCAGATCTTCCTTTTCAATATGAAAATTGCTGATGTTGTCCACCGGTATGCCCTTATCCCTGAATTTCCCAAAGGGCACATCCGCCACTTTCAGCGTATGGAGCTGCCCTCCCGAGGTAAACAGGCACACCCGGCCTGTATTTTTACAGGGGAAAACATATCTGTTCTCGGCGTCCGCCGCCTCCTTATTCCTCTCGTAGGTGGCGTTGTCCACCGTCCTGCAATAGCCAAAGCGGTCCATCAGGAAGATCACTTCCATCTCCTCGATCTTTTTCTCCTCAAAGACAGCTGCCTCGCCGTTTTCGATCACGGTCAGCCGTTTTCTTCCGTAAGATTTCCTGAACTTTTCCAGCTCCTGCACAATGACCTGGGACATGGAATCCCTTCTGTCCAAAATATCTTCATAACGATAAATATTCGCCATCGTCTCCTCGTGTTCTTTGATCAGCGCCTGCAGCTCCAGACCGATCAGTTTGTAGAGACGCATCTCCAGTATGGCATTGGCCTGCTTTTCCGTAAAATGAAGCTGTGCCGCCATGGCCTGGGACGCTTTGGAGCGGAACTTGATTCCCTCCGTCTTCCCCTCCACCAGACAGGCCTTGGCCATCGGTCTGTCCTTGGATCCCCGCAGGATCTCTATTACAAGGTCGATCACGTTGCAGGCTTTGATCAGCCCCTCCTGGATCTCCTTTTTCTCCAGCTCCTTCTCCAGAAGATTCTTGTATTTTCTGGACGCCACCTCAAACTGGAAATCCACGCACTCCCTGATGATGGCCTTCAATCCCAGCGTCTCCGGCCTGCCGTGGCTGATCGCCAGCATATTGACGCCGAAGGTGTCCTCCAGTCTCGTCTTTTTGTAGAGCATGTTGATAAAGTTCTGCACATCCGCGTCACGGCGCAGTTCAATGACGATCCGTATGCCCTCCTTGGAGGACTGGTTTGTGATGTCCACGATATCCTGCGTCTTCTTCGTCTCCGCAAGTGCCGCCACATCGGACAGAAACTTGCCGATGCCCATGCCGATCATGGTGTATGGGATTTCCGTGATCACCACATTGGTCTTTCCACCCTTCCCCTTTTCCACATCAACTTTGCCCCGCAGCTTGATCTTTCCCACTCCTGTCTCATAGATCTCCGGCAGCTCATCCTTGTTGATCACAATGCCGCCCGTCGGGAAATCCGGCCCCTTCACATAGCGCATCAGTTCCCTTGTGGTAATGTTGTTGTCGTTCATATAGGCCTTGACCGCATCGATCACCTCCCCCAGGTTATGGGGCGGGATGCTGGTCGCCATGCCCACGGCGATCCCCTCCGAGCCGTTGACTAAAAGATTGGGAACCCGCACCGGCAGCACCGAGGGCTCTTTTTCCGTCTCGTCAAAGTTGGGGACAAAATCCACCACTTCCTTGTCAAGGTCCGCTAAAAACGCCTCCTCCGTGATCTTCTCAAGCCGCGCTTCCGTATAACGCATCGCCGCCGCGCCGTCCCCCTCGATATTGCCGAAGTTGCCGTGCCCGTCCACAAGAGGCAGTCCCTTCTTGAATTCCTGTGCCATCACCACCAGCGCGTCATAGATCGAGGAGTCCCCGTGGGGATGGTATTTACCCATCGTGTCGCCCACGATCCTCGCGCACTTCCTGTAGGGCCTGTCCGAGCGGATGCCCAGCTCATGCATATCGTAGAGCACCCTCCTCTGCACCGGTTTTAACCCGTCCCGTACATCCGGCAGCGCCCTCGCCACGATGACGCTCATGGCGTAGTCTATGTACGACTTCTGCATCACCTCGGAGTATTCTGTTTTTATGATTCTGTCCTGTACCATCTGTCCCTCACGCGTTATATATCATTTAAAAATCATAAACAATAACTGTACCATGTGTAAGCGAAAACTCTGCCAAAAGCAGCGCACTTGTCGCCGGCGGGCTTTCTTCTGAATTGGGCAAAACATAATCAAACATAATATTCCGATCGATGGGAAGCCACCAGCCGTTTCCATCAAATAATTCAAGCCCACTGATAATATTATTGCGCCACTGCGTCACTATTTCTTTCACCTCTTCTACGGAAAGCTCCTGCTCCTGCGGTTTGATCGTATGAAAGTTCAATCCATTGGCTTCCGCAAACTGTTGTGCAGCCGTTTTCCAATTATGTGTATAATATCGTATCAATGTTCCCGCATATATATCAAGCCCCACTCTTTTTCCTCCATTTGTTAATCTGTTTTCCGCCGCCTGAAAAACAGCGACTCCTCAAACATCCAACTCCGCGTCCGTCGCGTTCTGATAGATAAACTTCTTCCTGGGCGGGACCTCCGTCCCCATCAGCATCTGTGTCACCTCGGAGGCCATGCGGCCGTCCTCGATCTCCACCTTTTTTAACATTCGCGTCTCCGGATCCAGCGTGGTCTCCCAGAGCTGTTCGGCGTCCATCTCACCGAGGCCTTTGTAGCGCTGCAGCGTAAACGGTCCCTTGTGGCGCTTCCTGTACTTTTCCAGCGCCGCATCGTCGTAGAGATATTCCTCCTTCCCCTTGGAGGGCATCGCCTTGTAGAGCGGCGGCATGGCGATATACACATGCCCCTGATAGATCAGTTCCGGCATAAACCGATAAAACAGCGTGAGAAGCAGCGTGGAGATATGCGCCCCGTCCACATCCGCATCCGCCATGATGATGATCTTATCATAGCGTAGTTTAGCGATATCAAAATCATTGCCGTAGCCTTCTGAAAAACCACAGCCGAACGCGTAGATCATGGTCTTGATCTCCGCGTTGGCGAGAACCTTATCGATGCTCGCCTTCTCCACATTCAGTATCTTGCCGCGGATCGGCAGGATCGCCTGGTACATCCGGTTCCTCGCGGTCTTGGCGGAGCCGCCGGCGGAATCTCCCTCCACGATAAAGATCTCGCACCTGGAGGGATCCTTGCTCTCGCAGTTGGCTAACTTTCCGTTGGAGTCGAAGGAGAACTTCTGTTTCGTGAGCATATTCGTCTTTGCTCTCTCCTCCGCCTTCCGAATCTTAGCGGCTTTCTCCGCACAGCCGATAATACTCTTTAAGACCTCCAGATTCCGGTCAAAATAGAGCACCGTCTTCTCCCCGGTCACCTTGCTGACCACTTTGGCCGCGTCCTGGTTGTCCAATTTTGTCTTTGTCTGTCCCTCAAAACGGGGATCGGGATGCTTGATGGATATCACCGCCGTCATGCCGTTCCTGACATCCGTCCCGGTAAAGTTCACATCTTTCTCCTTCAATATCCCCAATTCTCTCGCGTAGGTATTGATCACGTTGGTGAACATGGTCTTAAAACCCGTGATATGGGTGCCGCCCTCCGCGTTGTAAATATTGTTGCAAAAACCGAGGATATCCTCATGAAACTCGTTCACATACTGGAAAGCCGCCTGCACCTGCACGCCTTCCGCTTCCCCCTCAAAAAAGATTACCTCATGGACCGTATCCTTGCTCTCGTTCATGTCCTTCACAAAGCCTATGATGCCGTCCGGCTCGTGGAACTCCAGATGCTCCACCTCCGCCTTCCGCCTGTCCTCAAAGATGATCGTCAGCGTCGGATTTAAGTAAGCCGTCTCATGGAGCCTGCTCTTTACCTCCTCCTCCCGGAACCTTGTCTTTTCAAAGATCTCACCGTCCGGCAGGAAATTGATCGTTGTGCCGGTCTCCTTCGTCTTTCCCACGACAGGTAAAAGCCCCTCGATCAACTCCGTAGTCGGAATCCCCTGCTCGTAAGTATCCTCGTAGATGCGCCCGCCATTTTTGACTCTGACAGTCAATTTTTTGGACAGCGCATTGACCACCGAGGAACCCACTCCGTGCAGTCCGCCGCTGGTCTTATAAGCATCATTGTCAAATTTTCCGCCCGCATGAAGCGTCGTAAAGACAAGCCGCTCCGCGCTGATCCCCTTCTCGTGCATCCCCACCGGAATGCCCCTCCCGTTGTCGGAGACCGTGGCGGAACCGTCCGCCTCCAAAATCACCTCTATCCTGTCACAAAAACCCGCCAGATGCTCGTCCACCGAATTGTCCATGATCTCATAGATCAGATGATTCAGTCCCTTCGTGGAAACGCTTCCAATATACATCCCCGGCCGTCTCCTGACCGCCTCAAGCCCCTCCAGCACGGTAATGTTCGAGGCATCATAATTACTGCTGTTCGCCATATATCAATCTTAACTCCTGTCTTTCCTAATTAACTCTCACTCTGCCGTTCCCGGTTATCACTCAGCCCTTTTCAGCTTCTTACAGCAGGCGAGCGCAAGCGCCCCGGGACCGATATGACAGCTCACCACCAGGGACAGCGGATCCACCATATCGACCTGAAAGCCCGGAAAAGCTTCCTCCACTTCCCTCTTAAACTGCATCGCCATCTCCTCGTTGTTCGTATGGGCGATAAAGAGAGAACAGTTCTCCGGATCAGCCCCGTCGAACCGGCTTTCCATATCGTTTCGTATCGCATTGATCATCACCTGCTTCGCATGGTTCACCGTTCTCGCTTTCGCGAAAGCATCCAGCAGAGCTCCCTGGATCTGCAGCACCGGTTTCAGGCGCAGCACCGTTCCAACGGCCGCTGCCGCCGGCGTGATCCGGCCTCCCTTTTTCAGATAGTACAGCGTGTCCAGCATGATATAAATGCTGGAGTTGTCACCGTCTTTCTCCAGTATCTCCTTTATTTCGGCCGCGCTCTTTCCCTCTTTCACCAACGCCATCGCATCGTAGACGGCGTTTCTCTGGGTCACCGAGATCCGTCTGTTATCCACCACCTGTACCTTCCCGTCATAGTCCTGTGCCAGTACAAGCGCACTCTGACAGGATGTGGAAAGTCCGCTGCTCATCGGGATATAGACCAGTTCTTCGTATTCTTCCAGTATCCTGTCCCAGAGGGAAAGGACATTTCCCGGCGCCGGCTGGCTGGTGGAGATGGATTTGTTCTCCTTCAACATCTGATAGAACATCTCCGAAGTCAGATCTACATTTTCCAGATAGTCGTTCCCATCTATCATAAAGGGCATGGGAAGCATGAATATCCGCTTCTCCTCCGCTTCCTCCGGTAAAATTCCTGCATTAGAGTCTGTCACTACCGCCGTTTTTTTCATCTCTTTTTCATTCCCTTTTCTTTTTTATCAAAAATCGCACACAAAAATATTTTACGTTCAGATTCCCGGAAAGTCAATGTTATTTCTGACACTTCTTGCCAGAAGAGCCGCAAGTTCCAGGTACTCCTCCTTTTCCTCCCACGCGTCATCCTCCGTGATCTGTCCGCACACCCTGTCCGCCAGCATCAGCATATCCGCATCCTGATAGATATCGGCAATCCGAAAGTTCAGCGCGCCGCTCTGCCGTATGCCGAACATATCGCCCGGACCGCGAAGCTTTAAATCCTGCTCCGCGATATAAAAACCGTCGTTGGAATGGTTTAAAACATCCAGCCTCTCCTCCGCCCTGTCGGAGTCCGACCCGTTGATAAAGATACAGTAGGACTGGTGCTGCCCTCTGCCGACACGGCCCCTGAGCTGATGGAGCTGGGCCAGACCGAAGCGCTCCGCGTTCTCGATCATCATCACCGTAGCGTTGGGGACATTGATCCCCACCTCTATGACCGTAGTGGAGACTAAAATATCGATCATCCCCGCACTGAAGGCGTCCATCAGACGGTTTTTTTCCACCGGTTTCATCTTCCCGTGAAGCATCTCGATGCGCAGCCTTTCGGGCAGCGCTCCCCGCAGTTTTTCCGTGTACTCCTCCACATTTTCCAGATCGGACTCCTCGGAAGATTCTATCATCGGGCAGACCACAAAAGCCTGCCTTCCGGCCCCGGTCACCTTCTCGAGAAACTTCCACGCCCGGTTTCTCCAGTCGGTGCCCACCACGCAGTTTTTGATGCTCTGCCGCCCCGCCGGAAGCTGCCTGATCACAGAGACATGCATATCCCCGTACAGGATCACTGCCAGCGTTCTGGGAATCGGCGTCGCGCTCATGACCATCACATGCGGCATGCGATCCCCACTGTCTCCTGCACCCTTCCGGGAAAAAGTTTCCCGCTGTCTGACACCGAACCTGTGCTGTTCGTCCGTGATCACCAGCGCCAGGTTCGCGTAGTTTACCTTCTCCTGTATCAGCGCATGCGTCCCTATGATCAGATTGCATTCGCCGCTTTCTATTTTTTCATAGACTTCCCGCTTTTCCTTTGCCGTCAGGGAACCGGTCAGCAGAACAGGTTTCAACGGCAGTTTATACTGCTCGGTGTACCCGCGCAGCGTCTGAAAGTGCTGCGTCGCCAGAACTTCCGTGGGCGCCATCATCGCCCCCTGATAGCCGTTCGACACGGCCAGAAGCAGCGCAAGCGCCGCCAGGACCGTTTTCCCGGAACCCACGTCCCCCTGTATCAGGCGGTTCATCATGTACTCTCCGGTCAGATCGCCGGAAATCTCGCTCCACACCTGCCGCTGATCCTCCGTCAGGCGGAAGGGCAGACCTTCCAGAAACCGCACGGTATCCGCCGTCTCCAGCATCGGAAACGCGTTCGGCACCGCCTGCGCCGACCGTTTCATTTTTTTCACCAACAGCAAAAACACAAGAAATTCTTCAAACGCCAGCCTCTTTTTCGCCCGCAGAAGCTGCTCCGCATCCTCCGGAAAGTGGATCCAGAAAAGCGCTTCCGACGCACTGCAAAGGTCCTGCTCCGCTAAAATACGGGGCGGCAGCACCTCCGGCAGCAGATTTTGCGCCTCCATCGCCGCCAGCACCTGTGAGACCGCCTTCCGCACCGCTTTCTGGTTCAACCCCGTCGTCAGGGGATAGACGGGCAGAAGCTTTCCTCTCTGTTTTTCGTACTCCGCCGGCGACAATAACACCGGCTGTTCCATCGTGAAACTGCTGCCCCGCCGGTGCACTTTCCCGCGCAGATAATACCCTGCTCCCTTTTTCAGCATCTTCTTGATGTAGGGCATATTAAAAAAAGACAGATTCATCTTTCCGCTGTCATCCGCCGCCTGAGAAAAGCTGATCGTCAGCCTGCCGCTTTTGCGCTCCGAGACACCGCTGCAGATAGTCCCGCGCACTACAACTCTGCTGCCGTCTTTCAGCTCCGCGATCCGGGAAACTTCCTCAAGTCTGTCATAATCCCTGGGATAACAGCGCAGGAGTTCTTCCACCGTCTCTATTCCCATACGCCGGAATATCCCCGCCGTCTTATCGCCTATCCCTTTTAAAATGGTAATATTATCTGTCAGTCGCACCTGTATTCCTGCCCTTTACCGAAAACAACGGGCTAAACGCCCGTTGTCTCATCTCCTTTTTTCCTTGTCACTCCGCGGAAACTACGTAGTAATAAATCGGCTGTCCGCCGTACTGCAGTTCAATATCGCAATCCGGATAGAGGTCGCCGACTTCCCGGCTGAATGCCTCCGCCTCCGCCTCCGATATATCCTCTCCGTAGTAGATGCTGATCAGCTCCGCCTCATCGTCCATCATCTCTTTTACCATCTGCAGTGCCACGGCATCCTTATTTTCTCCCACGGACAAAATCCCGTGATCGCCCAGTCCCATGTAATCTCCCTGCTTAATTTCTTTATCGTCTATGGAAGTATCGCGAACCGCATAGGTCACCTGGCCGGTCTTCACTTTACCGATCTCTTCCTCCATAACCGATACATTTTCCTCCGCGGAGAGATCCGGCACATAATTGATCACTGCCGTAATACCCTGGGGCACAGTCTTTGTCGGAACGACAAATATCTCCTTATCCTCCACCAGCGACTTCGCCTGATTCGCCGCCAGAATGATATTCTTATTGTTCGGCAGAATGATCACATGGTCCGCGTTCACCTTCTCGATCGCGTTCAGCATATCCTCCGTGCTGGGATTCATGGTCTGGCCGCCCTCAATGATATAGTCCACGCCAAGGCCCTTAAATATCTCATTCAGTCCCTCACCGATGGAGACCGCGATAAAAGCGGTGTCTTTCTTTTCCATAACAGGCGTTTCTTCCACTTCCTTCGCGCCCTCTTTCTCGGACATCTTAAAGAGCTTTTCCTGATGTTCAAGACGCATATTATCGATCTTTAAGTTGGAGAGCGCACCGTATTTCAACGCTTTCTGGATCGCGAAACCGGGATCGTTGGTATGCACATGGACTTTCACGATATCGTCGTCCGCCACCACAACGATAGAATCGCCGATAGATTCCAGATACGCCTTGAAATCCATCTCCATCTTAATGTTGAAGGTTTTGTTCAGCATAATGATAAATTCCGTGCAATAGCCGAACTTGATATCCGCTTCAGCCTGCGCCTGATAGCTGCTGCTCTTCCCGGAAGACGCGCTGCCTGAAGACATGGACACCGCCTGCGTCAGGTCTATCTCCTTCCCCTGGAACGCCTCGTATGCGCCTCTTATCACCTCCACCAGACCCTGGCCGCCGGAATCCACCACTCCCGCCTGTTTTAAAACGGGCAAAAGTTCCGGTGTCCCTGCCAGAACCTCCTCCATATGGCGAAGCACTTCGCCGATAAAATCGTTCAGTTCCGTCCTGCCCTCCTCCAAAAGCTCGGTCGCCTTTACAGCTCCGCCCTTCGCTACAGTCAGGATAGTTCCCTCCTTCGGTTTCATAACCGCTTTATAGGCGGTCTCCACCGCCTTGTCAAACGCCACGCACAGATCCGCCGCGTTGAGTTCCTTTTTATCGGCTATCGACTTGGTAAAACCTCTGAAAAGCTGAGACAGGATAACACCTGAATTTCCTCTCGCCCCCCGCAGGGAGCCAGAAGAGATCGCTTTACATACCGCTGTCATATTCCCCATATCCACTGCTGCCACTTCCTTTGCCGCAGATATGATCGTCATTGTCATATTCGTCCCGGTATCGCCGTCCGGCACCGGAAAAACATTCAATTCATTGATCCATTCTTTTTTACTGTCAAGATTTTTCGCACCAGCTAAGAACATCCTGGAAAGCATCTTAGCATCGATCGTCTTTAAAGCCACCGATATTTCCTCCTTAATCAATCACTCTGACACCTTCAACATAGATGTTCACTTTTTCGATTTCAAATCCCGTAAATTCTTCCACTTTATATTTCACGCTGCTGATCAGATTATCCGCCACCGCCATAATGCTGACGCCGTAGGCCACGATAATATGAAAGTCCAGAGTCAGCTTGTTATTTTTCATTGACACGGAAATGCCTTTCGTAATATTATCTTTTTTCAGCAGGGATACGATGCCGTCCTTTACGTTGACGCCCGCCATCCCCACAACGCCAAAGCTTTCCGTCGCCACGCTGCCGGCATACTGCGCAATCACTTCACTGTCAATATAAATATTCCCCAGATGGGTATTCATTGATGAATTACTCTTCATGAAATTCCTCCTTTTTTCTAAATGCTCCGGTTCCCACGAGCCGTCACTGACATGCCGGTTCCCCGCAAATGCCGCTTCACGCCGCCTGTCTGTCCACCGACACGTTACATTATAACCGCTTTTCTCAAAAAATGGAATATATAAATTCCAAAAAATACCTTGCATTTTTACATTTTATCTGCTATTATACTAATGTTGCGAATCTATTTCAGTTCGTTAGGAGGTGCGAAGATGGCTAAGTGTGATATTTGTGGCAAAGGCGTTCATTTCGGTAACAACGTAAGCCATTCCCATAGAAGATCCAACAAAATTTGGAGATCTAATATCAAGAATGTGAAATGCAAAGTAAACGGCGGAACCAAAACCATGCATGTCTGCACAAGATGTCTGCGTTCAGGCGCTGTAGAGAGAGCATAATTCTATGACAAAAATTGTGGGATGACCCATCTGTCCGGACAACCGCCAGATGGGTTTTTACATGCTCTTTTTCAGCCTCTCATACTCTCTGCTGATCTGCTGCATCATTTCCTTATCTCCCGCCAGATTATCGGGATGGTAGATCTTGAGCAGATCTTTGTACCGTTTTTTCAGCGCGAGCTGGTTTCCCACCCCCGCAAAAAAAACGCCTCTCTCGTCCGACAGTTCTCTCTCCCTGCTCCAAAACTCTCCCTTTTCCCTCTCAAAGGCCTTTCTGTCCGCCTCCAGACTGGAGAAACCGTCTTTCAGTATCTCCATCTTTTTTTCAAAAAACAGCTCGTCCTGTCTGAGCCGCTGCCTCGCCGCCGTCACTTTCTGGTTCAGAATCTTCATCTCCTCCTGAAACTGCACCCGCTCTTTCAGGAAACGATTCTTCATCTCCAGAAGCTTTTTCTGTTCCGACTGTATCCGAATATTTTCGCTGAACAGCCACAGTTTTAACGCCTGAAGCTCCTTTTCTGCCGCCTCATCCAGATTGACACCGGCTATTTCCCTATATTCTTCTTTGCTATTCCCCGCATCCATACCTATTGTATCTCCGGCACCAACCTTTGTTATAAACAAAACAGATTATAGCCGACGACAAGAAAAGCTGCGACAAGAATAATTCCCACGATTGTACTGCCGATCAACATCATCAACAGCATACCTATCGCAATCCAGAATAGGATAAGCCCAAGAACTCGTCTCACGCTTTTTCTCCCGGTTCCGTTTATGACAGTATATGCTCTAAACCTGTTTTATATTATTTTCTTTCCCTATTCCTGCGGAAAAGCGATATCCACAACTTCCTCGTCCCTGATACTGCCATCCTTTTTCGACGTGAACTTATCCACGAGATCAGGCACCATATCCAGGATCTTCGTCATCGTATCCTGATTTTTTACATTGACTAACTTTGTGTAGCCGTCCCGGATCACGAGCACCGCGCTGGGGCTCATCTTTCCGCCCATTCCGCCGCCGCCGGAATTTTTCTTCTCACCGCTTCCTGCTCCCGCTCCCACGCCGAATGTCACATCCACAAGAGGGAGAATGATCGTATCCCCTATCTGGGTCGCCTCCCCCACCACCGTCTTTGTGGAAAGTACGCTGTCCATCCCCTTTAACAGAGATTCCACAACGCCCGGAAAATTATTGTTCTGCATAGGTTCTCCTCATTTCCGCACAAATCTGTGCTGTTATATTTTTATAATTTTCTGATATCCTCGATCACACGCCTTATATCTCTGGAGAAAAACAGCTTACATCCCGATTTCAAGAAATGCCACGCCCGGATTCTTCCCTTTATCCTGATATGGCAGTCCAATACCTGCCTCTCAAAATCCGGTTCCAGAGAAAGATTTGGACACCAGATCGGATATACCACCCCATAATACAGCGCCAGGGCATACCCGGTGGTCGACGGATCCTCAAAGCCGAACCGGAGATACCCCGTCAGCTTTCTCGGCTTCGAATGTCGCAGGAGATACCTGAGCTCTCTCCCCAAAAGACTTCTGCCGCCCGCCATGTGCTCCCCGTTCCAGATTTCTAAGAAGCTCTCTGTTTTTTCTACTGCCCTTCTCAGTTTATCACAGAAGTTTCTGATTGTCTGTAAAATATTATTTTTTCCTTTTGATTCGGAAGAGACTCTCTCCGATTCCCCCGCCGTATCCTCCGATGAAACTTTCCCTGTATCCGCGCTCTCCCCCGGTTTTTCCTCCGGTTTCTCATCGGACTTTTTCGGCCTGCTCTTTCCCTTCCTTTCTCCCCTCTCCTTCTTCTCCCCTGCCGTATCCATCACCGTAAAAAACAATAGCTTTATCCGCACCCGGACGGTCTCCTCCCAGGATACATGGATCCTGACCAACCGCCAGAGCCACACTGCCCGAAGATACGCGGACACCGTTTTCTTTTCCTGCTCTTTTGCATCCGCGACGGATAAGTCTCCCCGATATCGGACCGGTACAGACAAAACGCAGATAAGCCCTGCTATCAGAATGCCCAAAACTGCGGCTAATATAATTCCGGCTATTTTTAAAATCAATAAAACTGTTTCCATACTCTGCTTATTCCGTTCGCTCCGCCAGATATCTTTTCAGATCCGCATCTTTATTTTTTCTATAACATTCTTCCGTTATCTGCTGTACCATGCCCACCGCCGCCCCGTAGCCGCCCGCGATTCCTATAATGAATTTTGGATTTTTTCGGAAATAGGACTGCAAAAGCACAGCGGAATTGTAGATCTCCAGCTGATCTTCCCCCTCGCACAGCGTCAGCACATAACAGGGAATATCCCGCTTTGAAACCTTCAGCCGCCACTTGATCCGATTTCTTTTTTTCTCCGGGATATTCTCATCCCAGTAAAGATATTTGTAAAATTTATGCACTTTGACCTCTGCTTCAGTTCCCCTATGGTGAAAAGGAACCCCGCGGGACGCAGGATTCCTCATCTGTGACGGATTATTTTCTTCTACCTCTTGAACCATCTGCTCGCCTTTTTCATCTCCAGATATTCCTGATATGCCTTTTCCAATATCTGCTTCTCATTGGCAAACTTCAGCAAATGATACGCCTCATGGTATTTGTAATACCCCGAATCGACAAAATACTCTTCCCTCTGCGGTTTGCTGTAATAACTGTCAGCCATCATCAAATACCAGTGAACATCCTTGTCCACCACATCGTCGGGAATGTTAAAAGTATACTCACTTTTCCCTATATATTTCATGATCGTCGCTTTTGCACCGGTTTCTTCCAGTACCTCCCGAAGAGCCGTCTCCTTGTACTCTTCTCCTTCTTCCACAGTTCCTTTCGGCAAAACCCAGCCTTCATACTTGTTTTTAAAATTCTTATAAAGCAGAAGTATCTTGCCCCGAAATATAACCACACCGCCACAACTGGTTGCCTCAACCATCGCAAATCCTCCTGTTTCTGGTGTGTGTCTTACTCTATCTGTACTCAGTATAAAGCAAAGTCGGGAAAGATGCAAGATATTCTTTCCCGGCGGTTCATTTCCGCATTTCACTGATGCGGATTTATCCGAACCACCCCTGCAGGATCAGCAGGATCAGGAGAATCGGCAGGATATATGTCACATAGACCCTGATCCCTTTCGGTATCTTGAGCCCCTCACCGGTATTCGCCTCCTTCAGATACTTGTCAAACCCCCAGCCGTACCTCGTCACACAAAACAGCAGATAAATCAGGGAACCGATCGGAAGCAGACAGTTGCTGACGATAAAGTCCTCCAGATCCAGCACCGCGGAGCCCTCCCCCATCGGCTGAAAACCGGACCACAGGTTGTAGCCCAGCACACAGGGCATAGACAGAACAATGAGCGCCGCCAGATTGACCAGACAGGACTTTTTTCTGCTCCAGTGGAACAGATCCATCCCGCAGGAAATAATGTTCTCAAATACCGCCAGTATCGTGGAAAACGCCGCAAACATCATAAACATGAAAAACAGCGCGCCCCATATCCTGCCCGCCGCCATATGGTTGAACACATTGGGCAACGTGATAAAGATCAGGCTCGGCCCGTTATCCGGACTGATCCCGAAGGCAAAACAGGTGGGAAAGATGATGAGCCCGGACATGATCGCCACAAAGGTATCCAGTATCGCGATATTCACAGACTCTCCCAGAAGCGTGCGCTTTTTGTCAATATAGCTGCCAAAGATAGCCATCGCGCCGATCCCCAGACTCAGTGTGAAAAACGCCTGATTCATCGCTGCAACCACCGTCTCCAGTATACCGGCATCCTTCATTCTCTGCAGGTTGGGAACCAGATAAAATTTCAGCCCGTCCATCGCTCCATCCAACGTCAAGCCGCGCACAGCCAAAATGATAATGATAAACAAAAGCAGCACCATCATAATCTTCGTGATCTTTTCAACGCCCTTCTGCAGTCCTGCAGAACAGATCAGAATCCCAGACACCACGATGATGACCATACAGACCGTCAATACGAGAGGATCTTCCAGCATACTCTGGAACACTCCCGCCACTTCCTCCGTGTTTTTCCCGGTAAAGCGCCCGGTAAGCATCAGATAAAAATAGTACAGCATCCAGCCCGCAACGGTGGTGTAGAACATCATCAGCACATAATTTCCCAACATGCCGAGATATCCGTTTAAGTGCCATTTCTGTCCCGGTTTTTCCAATTCCGTAAAGCTCTTTATAACGCTTTTTCTGCTGGCACGCCCCACGGCAAACTCCATAGTCATCACCGGCACGCCCATGATCACCAGGAAAAACAGGTACAGCAGCACAAACATGCCGCCGCCGTACATCCCCGTAATATACGGAAACCGCCACACATTGCCGATACCTATGGCACACCCCGCCGACAACAAAATAAAACCCATCCTTGACCCTAATTTTTCTCTCTCCATTTTGATTGCCCTTCCTATGTTTATATTATATAACCATAATCACTCTCCCGCGCCAAAATACGCGTCGAATACCCGCCTCGCCATCGGCACCGCATAGTCACCGCCGGAGCCTGCGCCCTCAATAATAACCGTGACGCAGATCTGCGGGTCCTCCACCGGCGCAAACCCTGTGAACCAGGCGTGGGAATCCCGCTCGCTGTTGTACTCGGCAGAGCCTGTCTTGCCGGCCGCCGTGTACGATTGATCCTTCATTCTTGTGGCGGTTCCGCTCTCTACTACCTCCCGCATCAGCCCCTGTAAAATATAGGATTCCTGTTCCGACATCATCTTCGTACTGCCGGAGGAAGAAAACCGCTTGATCACCGCACCGTTCGCGTTTTCCACATGATCCACCACATAGGGATGCTGCAGTTTTCCGTCGTTGGCTATGGCACAGGTGATCATATTCATGTGCAGCGGGGAAACTAACGTCTCCCCCTGACCTATGGCTGTCTGCATCTGATCTTTTATCGTCATATCCGGCTTTGCCTTCACCGTGCTGACTGCGGATTCCAGCTCAAAGGGCAGAGGCTTCCCAAAAAGCAGCCCGTTTAACGTCCCGCTAAAACTGTTCCAGTCCACCTTTGTTCCCATATTGGCAAAGGAAGAGTTGCATGATTTCGCAAAAGATTTCTCAAAATTTACTTTTCCGTGATTTGCCCCGTGGTAACATTGGATTCTGGAACCGTCGATCTTGATGGAACCGTTACACGTAAAACTATACTTTGTATAGTCAGAAGGATTCTCATGAATATATTCGAGCGCCGTCACGATCTTAAACGTAGAGCCCGGAGGATACAGCCCCTGGGCCGCCCGATTTAACAAAATGCCAGACTCGTCATCCACCAGCAATTCCTCCCAGATATCTGAAATTTCATTCGGGTTGAAGTCCGGTTTGGATACCATGGCGAGTATCTCCCCGGTTTTAGGGTTCGTCGCAACGATCGCCCCCTCATAGATCCCCATCGCTTTATTCGCCGCCTCCTGCAATCCTACATCCAGCGTCGTGTACACATTGTCCCCAGGATTTTTCTTCTCCTGCATCCCATTGTCCATCTTTTCGTTCAACGGCGCGTTGGATTGGATCAGATAGTAGTTCATCCTGTCCTCAATACCGGTTTTTCCTTTGGTGGAATATCCCACCACATGAGAAAACAAGCTGTCGTAAGGATACTTTCTCACTTCCGAACCGTCCGCCAGAGTGATCGTCTCCGCCAGCACTTCGCCGTCTCTCGCCATGATACTGCCCCGTCTGTTCTGCGCCACCAGAATCTGCTGTCCGGCGTTGTAACTGTTGTTTATCATAACCTCCTGATTCTGGTAGGCATAGACGCAGATATAGGACATCATGCTCAAAAACAGAAATACAAAAAAGTAGGACACGATCAAAATTTCTCTGTTCTTATGGGGTTTCTTTTTCTCCTTCTGCCCGCTTTCCTTCGACGATTCTATTTTTCTTTTTAACATGCACTGCTCCTTCATCCTGCCTGATAATATACAGCCCTTCAATAATTGAAAACATCATCAATGTCGCCATGACCGAACTGCCCCCATAACTCACAAGCGGCAGCGTCACCCCGGTCATCGGGATAAATTTGGTATCTCCGCCGATCGTGAGAAATACCTGAAAGATATAGAGGATCCCCATGCCAAACGCGATCAGCTGGTAAAACCGATCCCGCATCCGCATCGAAATATTCATAAACATAATAAAACAGCTCAGCGATACCATGATCACACACAGCGCCACGATCAGCCCCATCTCCTCCGCCACCGCGGAAAAAATAAAGTCTCTCTCCACCTTCGGAATGTCCTCCGGAGCCCCCTGGAAAAGTCCAAGACCGAAAAGTCCTCCCCTGCCCAGAGAAAATAATGACTGGGCAACCTGATAGCCCTCCCCGTCAATAACGCTCCAGGGATCTCTCCACGCCTGTACCCTCTCCTGCACATGCCTGAAAAGCTGATAGGCGATCACCGAAGCGCCGCCGCCGCCCGCCATCCCCAAAAGCAGATACAGAAAATTTTTTGTGGCGAGAAAGACCATCAGTACATAGGTCACAAAAAAGATCAGCGCGCCGCCCAGATCCCTCGACGCCGCAAGGATCAGCACATGGATTCCCGCCACCGCCGTCACATAGGCCACCTGCAGCAGACTTGTGCTCTTATACAGCGCACTGGCGATAAAAAACACAAAGATGATCTTGATAAATTCCGACGGCTGAAAACTGAGCCCGAAAATGGAATAGGACAGCTTGGAGCCGTACGTCGTATTTCCCAGTGCCAGCACCACGCCCAGAGGCAGAATACCGAGCAGAGCGTACACCCAGCTGAAATTCTTTATCTCTCTGAAACGCCGAATCAGATACGGTATGCCCATCACCAACGCCATGGATACAGCCACGATAATAAACTGGCGGATGGCGAGTCCCATATTCAGCCTCGTCAGGATGACAAAACCGATCACCAGAAGCATACACATGTTGTTGATCACCAGCCTGTTCACCGCCGGATAAAACAGTTCGAACAGCACCAGCACCGTGAATACCGCCAGCTGTTGAAACGCATAAAAAAACAGGTATTGCAGATCCCCGGTCTTGATGCAGATCGTCAAAAAACTGGTGAAATGCACAAAAAACAACAAAATTACTTGTCTTGTATAAATTCCTTTTCTCTGCTTTTCCTCCCGAAAACGAAACACGGAAAAACTCTCATATGTGTAGATCGCCATGCAGATCGCTATGAAATATTTTGATAACGCAACAATGTACTGTTCCATAATGTTCTATTCTACGCTCCGGCGAAAACGTCCCTGTGTGGTCTCCATCCCGGCTATTTTTCCCTTCTCCCGTCCGCTCTTTTTTCCCTTCCATATAGATGCGGACAATTTTCGGAAAGTTTGTACCACCTCTCCCGCCTCCGTGCCGCTTTCTGTTGTCAGTTCGATCCGAAATGCCCTTATCCCGTCCTGAAACAGCATCCAGAGGCTGTCATGACAGGCGTAAGGCAGATAATTGTAAATAATATTATAACAATGACTGCAATTTGTATAGACCGGAAAAACATTACCCATCCTGTCCGTCAGCTCCGCATAACGCTTTCGGTCCCTGTCGCACATTCCCGCGGAAAGCTTGATGCAGTTTGCCGACACCATAAAAGCCGTTCTGCCGTAGACGGCCGCCTCCAGACAGACCGCCTGATCCACCGCCCCGCACAGTTCCCTGATCTCTTTGCTGTCCAGTTCCAGCGGTATGCTGACGCGACTCATCTCTTTTCCCCAGAAGAAGACCGCCTCGCTGTTCCAGGCATAGAGAGAGGACTCCCCGGCAATCTGCCCCCGGTAGGAAATGCTTCTCACCCAGGCGAAAGCATCCACCGTCGCGCAATAGATGATCTCCGGATTCCCTTTCTCTATGATCCTCTGCAGATCCCGCAGAAATCCTTCATCGCTCTTTCGCAGGATCACCGGGCATCGGATGCCCCAGTGCACTCCACTGTCCTGGAGCCTCCCCTGTATTTCCTTCTCCTCCAGCAGCAGATCCGCATCCAGGATCAGATATTCTTCTTTTTTGATCCCCGGAAATACCGCCTCAAACTGCTCCTTCGTCTGCACCAGGATCGTCAGACTGAAACTCTCCCTGACATCTCCAGACTTCGCCTGCGCTCCGGCCATTCGTTCTTCTTCCCCGGTTCTTTTCTCCTGTTCTCCAATGTTTCCGGCGCCATAATATTCATAAATCTTTTGCAGCATTTCTCGTCTGAGTTCTTTCACCCGGCTCATCGGCACAAAAGCGTTTTCCGAGACGTCCACACTGCATTTCTCCACCTCAAAGGGTGTCCCTCCGGTTTTGATCAGCTGCCTTTCCATCTCTTCGCCGCTCACCGCCCGCCTGTCAGCTCTCTCCGCCGCTGCCCCCTGCACAGAGAGGCATACTTCTTTTCCGGTTTCCCGATCTGTAAAGCAAACCTCCCCACAGAGCGGCTCTCTCTCTCGGCATCTGGCCGAAATCCGTATCCTCTTTTTGGGAAGTTCTCTGATGTACCGCTCCCGCAGTTTCCCCAAAAGTTCCTGATCCGCCTCATCGTAGCCGGGCTTTTTGATCGTCAGCATATCTTTGCCTCTGCTTTTTGTATAATAGCCGTCTCCAGTCTCACTGCGGAGGTAAAGACCGGAGAGAATATCCCTGTCTCTCTGCTCTGTCCGAAAGCCTCCATCTTCGTAATAGCGGTCGATATATTTGCGGTAGACAGAAACTACGCCGGCCACATACTCCGATTTTTTCATGCGGCCCTCTATTTTGAAAGAATCGATACCGGCCTCGATCAGCTCCGGTATATGTTCCAGCGTATTCATATCTTTCAGACTTAAAAAATAGCCTTCCTTCCCCGCCGTCCTGTAGGGAAGCCGGCAGGGGCCTGCGCAGCGCCCCCTGTTTCCGCTCCTGCCGCCGATCATACTGCTCATCAGGCACTGACCCGAATAGCAGTAGCACATCGCGCCATGGATGAAGGCCTCAATCTCTATGGGGACTTCCCGTTTGATCGCTCTTATCTCCGCCAGGGACAGCTCCCTGGCGGGTACGACCCGGACACAGCCCAGTTCTTTCAAAAAAGCGGCGCCATATGCGCCTGTGATCGTCATCTGGGTACTGGCATGAAATTTCAGACCCGGAAAATTTCGTTTCAGACAGGCGAGCACTCCCATATCCTGCACAATAACGCCGTCCAGTCCCTCGCTGTACAGAGGCGACAGATAGGAACAGAGGTCGAAAAGCTCCCGCTGTTTCACCAGCGTATTGACTGTCAGATAAACCTTGACACCAAAAAGATGGGCCTGTCTGATGACCGTTATCAGCTCTTCCTCCGAAAAATTTTCCGCATAGGCCCTCGCACCGAAGGCTTTTCCTCCCAGATAGACGGCATCCGCCCCGGCATTCACTGCCGCAAGAAAGCTCTCATATCCGCCGCAGGGGGCAAGCAGTTCCACCCGACTCTTCATAGTACTGTTCCGCTCTCCCATAATAAGATAAAAAAGCTGTCGCATCCCGACAGCCTTTTTCTATTTTGTACTCTTTCCTTTCAGTTCCGTCTCCAGACGCACGATCTTTTTTGCGTTCTCCTGCAGTTCCGTATTCAGGTTCCGCACATTCTTCTCCGAATTTTCCAGCTTGATCTGGTAGGATATCAGCTCATGCTTCAGATCATACAGTTCCTTTTCCTTCGCTTTTACTTCCTCTTCCAGAATGTTGATCTGCTTTTTGGCCTTAAAGTATTCATCCGCAATGTTGATCTGCATCAGAACGCTCTGCATGTCCATCGGCAGCTTTTTAAAACTGTCCAGTTTCCCATACTCAGCCATTTTATTGTTGATATAGCTGGCCACCTTCTGAAAATATTCTTCACTCTCATAGCCGCTAAGTGTATATACTTTACCGCCGATTAAAACCTCGGCATCCACTCTGGAATCCATCCTGTTTCCCTCATACGTAAAGCACAAAATGTGCTACCCATCCCCCAAAAATATACCACATCTATTATACATGATGTCATGGTATAATTGCAAGCCCGAAAATAAAATGTTACCGGAAGGTTACATTGTTTTTACAGAGAAGTAAACAGCGAATACCCGAGCTCCGTCACGACGCGCCCACGGGGCGTGCGGTTGATCAGTCCGTTTTTGATCAGGTAAGGCTCATACACTTCTTCGATCGTGCCCGCATCCTCTCCTATGGCGGCCGCCAGCGTATCCAGTCCCACAGGTCCCCCGCTGAATTTCTCTATCATGGTGAGCAGCATATTTCTGTCAACATGGTCTAAGCCCATCTTATCCACATCCATCAGATCAAGCGCCGTCTTTGCCACCTCCTCCGTGATGATCCCGTCGTATTTGACCTGAGCAAAATCCCGCACCCGCTTTAAGATGCGGTTGGCAAGTCTGGGCGTCCCCCTGCTTCTCCTCGCGATCTCCTCCGCTCCGGCTCTCTCCGTCTTAACTTCCAGGATCTTCGCCGAGTGCAGGATCACTTTCGTCAACTCTTCCAGCGAATAAAACTCCAGCCTGTGGATCATACCAAACCGGTCTCTGAGGGGTGCCGTCAAAAGCCCCGCCCTTGTGGTGGCACCGACCAGCGTGAATTTGGGGAGATCCAGACGGATGGAGCGAGCCGTCGGTCCCTTACCGATCATTATATCGATCATGTAGTCCTCCATGGCGGGATAGAGCACCTCCTCCACCTGCCTGTTCAGGCGATGGATCTCATCCACAAACAAAAGATCCCCCTCCGCCAGATTATTTAATATGGCGGCCATGTCGCCCGGTTTTTCGATGGCAGGGCCGGAAGTCACCTTCATATGTACCCCCATCTCATTGGCGATCACCCCGGCAAGGGTCGTCTTTCCAAGCCCCGGAGGTCCGTACAACAGGACATGGTCCAGCGCGTCCTCCCTCTGCTTTGCCGCCTGAATATAGACTTTCAAATTCTCTTTGATGATCTCCTGGCCGATGTAGTCCTGCAGGTTCTGGGGGCGCAGCGTCCCCTCTATTTTGCTGTCTTCTTCCGTAAAATTCGTCTCGATCGTTCTCGCCATATCTCAATCTCCGTCGTCGCAATTCTTTCCCGTCCCCGGTCGTCTCAGATGAGATGTTTCAGAGAAGCTTTCAGAATCTCCTCCGCCGCCATCCGCTCCGCATCCTTCACCGCTTTCACCGCGCGGGTCGCTTCCGTCACACCGTATCCCAGCGCTGTCAACGCCTCCACGGCCTCCCGCACGCTGTCGGAGAAAGCTGCGTCATAGACGGCCTGGCCGCCGTCCGCATCCGCGTGCAGCGTATCCTCCAGGGAAACTTTGTCCCGCATGTCCAGTATGATCCGCTGGGCGGTCTTACTGCCGATGCCGGGCGCCTTCGCGATCATCTTGGCGTCCCCCGACAGGACGGCAAAGCGCAACTCGTCCGGACTCATCACAGACAAAATGCTCTGACCGCCTTTTGGTCCGATTCCGTTTACACCGATCAGCAGTTTAAAGATATCCAGATCGTCCTTTGTCAGAAATCCGTACAGCGCTATGGCATCCTCCCTGACCGATGTGTAGGTGTACAACTTTGCCTCCTCCCCCACCGGCGGCAAAAGGGACGCCGTTCCCGCGGAGATCCGTATATTGTAGCCGATACCGTTCACCTCGACGATCGCAAGGTCCGACTCTTTTGCCGCTATTTTTCCTTTAAAGTACGCGTACATATATCATGCCTTTCTCAGCTTATCCATATGGAAGTCAACAGCCCCGCAGCAAGCTGCGGGGCGTATGTTCATAATCGTGGACATGGCTCCTGCATCAAATCACAAATTTCTCCATTAGCTCCACCATGGCCTCCACCTGATGCTTCTGGGCTTCGCTGACTGCAGCCGTCTCCTCGGATGTAGCGGAATTGTTGTCCACAACGGAAGATACCTGTTCAATGCTGTTGTTGACATTGTGCATCTCCTCCACATTCTGTCCCAGCATCTGCACGATCTGATTGATCTTTTCCGTGGCGATCGTTGTTCGTTCCATCACTTCTTTCATATTCTCGGAAGTCTCATCCGCGATCGTGATCCCTTTGTTCATCGCCGCGACTGTCGTCTCAATCAGCTCCGTAGTTCTTCCCGCAGCTCTCGCGGACTCGCCCGCAAGATTTTTCACCTGCTCTGCCACCACCGCGAACCCTTTGCCGGCCTCTCCTGCCCTGGCGGCCTCGATCGCCGCATTCAGAGATAACAGGTTTGTCTGGGAGGCAATATCTTCGATCGTACCGATGATCGTACCGATCTGCTCGGAACATGCGCTGATCTCCGCAATCGCTTCCTTCAGCTCCTGCATCTTTTGATTGCCCCTCTCCAACGTAATGCTGGCATCAGCCGCAATTTCAGCGGATTCCTCCGCCTCCTTCGCATTCTGCTCCATGCTTATGGTCATCGCCTCGATGACATTCACCAGATCGGAAACCTGCATCGCCTGATCCGTACATCCCTTCGCCAGATCCTCCGCCGCGAAGGTCAGCTGCTCTGTACCGCTGCTGATCTCCCCGGAAGCATTGCGGATAGTCAGCAGTGTCTTACGCATCTGCTCCCCGATCTTCAAAAACGATTCCTTGATCGACACAAACTCTCCTACGTATTCCTGTTTTATGTGTATATTGTAATTTCCCTCCCC
This sequence comes from uncultured bacterium, assembly GCA_947643595.1. Classification (GTDB taxonomy): domain Bacteria; phylum Bacillota; class Clostridia; order Lachnospirales; family Lachnospiraceae; genus 1XD8-76. Next base: position 58,415 of record CANRWP010000016.1, read on the forward strand.
CATCTGCTCCAGGGTATCCGTAATCTCCTCCATCATCCCCACCAGATTCCTCTTCATGAAGGAGATGGACTTCACCATCCTGCCGACTTCACTGTCATCCTCCCTGAGGTCCAGATCCGTGTGGAAGTTTCCTGCCGCCATCACCTCCATCTGCCCGGAGACTTTCTGAATCGGCTGCAGCAACTCTTTAAACGCAAATTTGATGGTATGGAACATCTGCAGGATAACAAAGGCAAAGGAAATGCCGAAAACCAGCTCCATCACGATCTGAAAGATCCTGAGCTTCGCCAACTCCTTATCTCCCCTCGCCAGTATATTTTGTATCGTATCGTTCGTCACCTGATTGATCTGTTCCACGGTATCCCCATACTCCGCGCTGAACACTGCCGCCTGCGCCGTCGCGAGATCTCCGTTTTTCACGCATTCCATTGCCTCCTCTTCCAGCGGGACCAGATTGTTGGACATGGATGCTATGCGCTCAAGGCTTCCCCACTCCTCCTCCGTGAGGCCGCACTCCTCCAGAATCGCGATAGCCTTGTCCCTATTTTTATCCTCATTCAGCTCCCTCATATAGCCGTTATAATACTTTTCATCTCCGGTCACAGCGTAGGACTGTACTTCGTAGGTCAACGTCTTCGATCCGATCCGATACTGATTCAGCGCAGCCGTCGTATCAATCTGTGTTCTGTTCATACTGGCCATGGCCGTATTACAGACAAAAAATCCTATCAGCAAAAGTGCCCCCACAACGACCGCAGCGACCGCCTGCATCGCCAGATTTCGCAACATGGCAGACTGACTTGTTCCCCCTGATGCATTTCCCCTTTGGTTCCCCATATGACTCTCCCTCAGCTTTCTTTCAAAATATAATCTAAGTTAGCAACCCCCATTTCAAATGGGGGTTTAGCTTTAACCCCTCCGGGGT
>CANRWP010000017.1 GCA_947643595.1 uncultured bacterium
ACTGGGTGCTGGACATTGGATTCCGGGAAGACGAGAGCCGGATGCGAGCGGGGAATGCAGCAGAAAATGTAATTGTGCTGCGGCACATAGGAACAAATCTGCTGAAGCAGGAAAAAAGCTGTCGGATGGGAATAGCAAGCAAACGGAAAAAATGTGGCTATGACCAGAAATATCTATATAAAGTTCTAAGCGGGCTGAACACGGGTATGAAATAAAAGCTCATAGCGGCACCGCATTTATAAAAATGATTAAGTAGACATACCATGTAAGTGATATGTCTACTTAAATAAAAAGCTTGCGTTTACCGTGAGCGCAAATCAGCGTAAATTGCGGGCGTTTTGCCACATTTCAACTAAATACCGCTTACCTGTTCCATCTGCATCGCCCTGTAAATTTGCTCCACATCATAACTTCCCAGCTGCCGTTGAACTCTTATGATATTTTCAACCACCGGAAGTTCTTTTTCCACTTCGTCCGCTATCGTTTCCGCAGATTTATTCTTCTGAAGCTTTTTGCAGATCATTTCTATCAGCGCCACAATCTTTCCCTCTTCTTTCATATCCTCAAACGCTTTGCACATACTGAATTCTCCTCTCTCAAATGCTTTTTCTTCAACGCCGGGAATTTCCCTGATATTCGTGAGTTCCGCCAACAGCACTTTGGCCTGCCCGCTTAACCTCTCATACTCCTCTTTATGCAGATTAAACTTTTCTCTCAGCAATTCCTTCTCACCGGAATATCTCAAAAACTCAAAAATGATCGCAATTCCGTGTGGAATTGTTCAAAGTTATCATGTTCATGAAAATAAAACAGATTCAGACGGTAATTCGAGATATACGGAATGATCTGCTCCTCTTTCCCCTGCATATCCAGCAGTTCGTAGAGCGTTCTCGCACCGTCCCAGGGTTTCTCTTTCCCGTAATAGACGACAACCGTTATGACCGGAATGAATTTATCTTCTTTTCCCATGCCGGAAATAAATTCATCGGATGTCAACGCATCTTTCCCCGCCTTTAATTTTTCATTCGCCTTTTTCCGCTGTCTGTCGTACGCCATGCCCTCCGCGAGCATCGCCCGGATCACCATGCCGTAATCAATCTTCGTCTGGTTTTCCACTGACAAAACAGCAAGCAACGTTCCATTCCACAGCCTGACCTTATCCCGGATCGTCTTTTTTACACTGCCCTTTAAGATGCTTCTCAATTCTCCATCCTGTTCGCTGAGATCCCGCGGACTCACTACCTGCTTCCCCTGATACAGAACTCCGTTTATCAGGTCGGCAAATATCTCCGGATTTTCCAGATAATCACTCTCATAGACATCTTCTTTTCCCATGTCCATCTCCTCCCTTATTCTCTTTTTTCATATAAGGGAGTCTTTTGCTTTCACGAATGTGACCGGATAAATCAGAAATCCCAGAAGTTCCCAGATATGTGGCTATATACTATCACAAATAGTAGTATTTTTCAACCGTTTCTTTACGATTTTTCTCTATTTATGCAACAGTCTGCCATGCGGAACGTCCGCATGGCAGAACGTTTCTTATCTTCTACCGTCCTCTTTACAGAGCTTCTCAAAATCCTCCGGGTCCTTCCCGAATTTATTCTGATCCGGCTCTAAGACCCGTTTGATCCTGCTGAGCAGATCCTCGGAGGAAAAGGGTTTTAATATGTAATCGCAGATCCCCAGTTTGGCGCTCTCCAGCACATAGCTCTTGCTCTCCATGCCCGTCAGCATGATCACCGGAATATCATGAAATCCTCTGGAGCGCATCTCCCGCAGCGTCTCGATGCCGTCCTTGGTCGGCATCTGAATGTCCAGCAGGATAAGGTCCGGCTTCTCCTGACTCAGATATTTCAGGGCTCTGGCCCCTGAATTGACCGTGACCACTTCGTAATCATTCCGCAGAGTGTCCGCTATCCTCGTCAGGACGATCGCCGTATCGTCCACCGCCAGAATACGTTTCCGCGATCCCTCTAAAATATCGTCTTCAATCTGCCCCATTTGTCCTATTCCTCCTTCTCCAGTATGCCCAGAAGCTGACGCAGCAGCTCCTCCGCGTTGTCGTCCTCATATAATTTCAGCTGTTCCCGTATCTGCGAAAGACGCTTTTCCGCCTCCTCCGGCAGTTCATGGGCCAACATATCTTCCACCCGTCCCGCGCACTCCGCCGACCGGAAGTGCTCCAGTTCGTCCAGGGCTTTCGCCGTCTGTTCCCGCAGTTCTTCCAAAGACAGACGGGGCAGCCTTTCTCCCACGGCGTCCTTCTGTCTCCGCTCCTCCAGAAATCTCCCGATATTTGCCAGAAGCGTCTCGTAGGCCCCCAGCAGCAGCGGGAACTTCTCCGCTATAAACGCCTCGTCGCCCTGCGCCGCGGCATTCTCCTGCTCCCTGGCCATGGCGGAGACCTCCATCGCCCCGATGCCCGCGGAAGCGCTCTTTAACCCATGCACCTCTATCTGATACCGCTCCCTGTCCGTCCCTGCCAGCTCCCGCAGAAGCACCGCCTTGCGTTTCCCGTCCACGTGATAGATCTCCAGCAGATCGGCGAACCCGTCCGCATCGCCGGAATAGTACCGCATCGCCGCGTCCATATCGATCCCATCGATCGGAAAGGCCGCCGGATCGATGAGTTTCTGGTCCTCTCCGCCCTCTCTGCTCTTCCTGCACTCCTCGGGCACCCACCGCAGCAAAAGATGGTTCAACTCTCTTCTGTCGAGGGGTTTGGCGATAAAATCCTGGAAGCCGCACTGTAAAAAATGTTCCCTCATGCCCGCCATCGCGTTGGCGGTCAGCGCGATCATGGCGGGAGCCAGCCCGTTCTGGCCGCAGTCCGTGCGGATGATCTCCGCCGCCTCGATGCCGTCCATACCTGGCATCATGTGGTCCATGAAGATAATATCGTAAGCTGTCTCCTCCGCAAGCCGGATCGCTTCCGGACCGCTCCCGGCCTCGGTCAGATCAAAGTCATAATTCTTCAGAAAACCTCTCGCCACCTTGCGGTTGACCGCATTGTCATCGACAACCAGCACTTTTACGCCGGGCGCCGTGAAAAAGTCCATCCGATCCCGCTCCGCCTGCAAAATCTCCGGCATCTCCGAGATCGGCCTCCCATCCGTGATCTTCTGAGGGATCGTGATGGTGACGACAGTCCCTCTGCCGTAGGTGCTTTCCACACGGATGTCCCCGCCCATCAGTTTCACCAGATGTTTCACGATGGCGAGCCCCAGACCCGTGCCCTCCACGGTCCTGTTTTTCGTGGAATCCACCTGCCGGAAATCCTCGAAGATCTTTTCCAGATCCTCCTCCCGTATGCCGCAGCCGGTATCCTCCACTCGGAAGGTGAGCAGTTCCTCTCCCGCGTCCTTTCCGGGCTCCCCGGTGATCTCCACATGGACATAGCCCTTCCTTGTAAATTTTATGGCGTTGCTGAGGATATTGATCAGAATCTGCTTGATACGCCCCTCGTCACCGCTGTAGCGGCAGGGCAGATTCTCGTCGTACCTGTATCTCAAAAACAGTCCGCGCTGGGAGGCCGCCATATCCATCATGCCCATGATCTCATCCGCCACGGTCTTTATGTAGTAATCCGTGTACACAAGCTCCATCTTGCCCGCCTCGACCTTGGACAGGTCGAGAATATCATTGATGATCGCCAGCAGGTTTTTCGCCGCCGACTGCACATCCTTCGCATGCTCGTAGATCTCCGTATCCCCGCAGCTCTCCATGATAATATCGTTCAGGCCGATGATCGCATTCATCGGAGTGCGGATCTCGTGGGACATATTGGCAAGAAACTCGCTTTTCGCGATATTGGCCTTCTCGGCCTGGAGCCGTACCCGTTTGATCTCCTCGATATAAGTCTTGATATCGGTCATATCCAGAAACAGGATGACGCATCCCAGCCTTTTCCCGTTCTCATCTATAATATATTTGCTGTGGCTCTCATAGTCCCGCCCGTTGATCGCAAGGCTCCTGACCGCATCCTCGCGAAAGATCTCTTCCTGAAACTCCTCCAGCACCCGGATGTTCTCCCCCAGCTTGTGGGAGGGCAGGCTGGTAAAGATTTTCGCCGCCGCTTTGTTGTAGCTGACAAGCCTGTCATGGTCATCCACAACGATCACGCCGTCCCCCATTCCCTCCAGGATCTTCTCCGCTGCCAGATGACGGAAATCATAGTTGCGGCGGCTCCATATTACTATGACCACCAGAGCCATGGAGATCGTCAGTGTCACCGGCGTGAAATCAAACACTTTCACCAGTTTCAGGACATAGGCGGCCAGCATGATGACCGGCAGTGTGGAGATCGCCAGAATCGTCCAGTACTGGCGGTTGACCTGTCGGTCCGAGCGCTCACTGACAGCCCGCACCAGCACATAGATACAGAGTGTGTAGGGAATGATAACGCGGCTGAGCAGAAAGACCACATACAGCGGACCGTAGGTGATGTCCACATGGTAAAACCCGTCCGCCTCCGCCACCCAGCGGACTTCCCGGTAAAAAAGGCCGTGCCAGTTGAAAAAGACCGTGGGCAGGGCGAAGAAACTGACCGCCGCAAGCGTCCGCAGAAGAATCTTCGGCGGCTTCATATAGCAGTAGAGATAGAGAAACCAGCAATAACAGATCGGCACAAAGGCGGAACCCACATTTTCCACGGTGATCGCCGCCAGCGCGGCCTCCAGCGCAGTTGCAGTCAGCTCCAGCAGATAGCCCACATTCTGTACAAGGGAACTGCACATAATGATGATCAGCAGCTTCTGTTCCTTCGCTCCCTCCCCGTTGAGCAGAAGCAGCAGCGCCACCACCGTCAAACATATGCCGAAACACTCCAATGCAATGACAAAATTTACCATACTACCCTTCCACCCGCCCGCGGCTTTGATTCATAAAATTACAATATTACATTTTGACTGCTCTGTCAAGAAACGTGTATCTCCGCAGAATCCCCCCGAAATACAGGCAGATCGCAACGCCCATAACGCCGAGGATAAACATCATCATCGCCGCTCCGGAGCCTTTCCCGCTGCCGAAACACATCTGAAGCATCCCGCCGGCGGGAGCCGACGCCATCACCGGCTCGCACAGTTCATCCACCAGAAAACCGCCGAGGAAGAATCCCACGGGAATTGTAAAAAACTGTAATGTATTTCTGCAGGAGTACACCCGCCCCTGCATATCTACAGGGATCGTCGTCCGCAGGATCACATCCAGATTCGCGCTCATGACCGGCACCAGAAGCCATCCGATGATCTGTGCCAGGCACCACAGAAGAGGTGTTTTTGTAAACGCCAACACAAAATTTTCCGTGCCCAACGAGATCAACATAGTGATATAGATCACGCGGATACGGTTTTTAGGCGCCGGAAGCAGTGTGGTGATCAGGCTCCCGACTAACATCGCGATCCCCGCACAGGAGGTCACGATGCCCAGAACCTTCTCTCCCCCGTTCTCCCTGGGCAGCACAAACGCCGGAAGCACCGCATCAAAGGCCGACGCCACCAGATTCACCCCCGCTAAAAATAAAATCAGCCAGAGGATAAGGCGATTTTTCTGCAGGTACGCAAGACCTGTCTTAACCGTGGCCAAAAACGGCTCTTTCTCCGGCATCTCCCCGGAGACGGCAGGAATCTCCACCAGAAAAAGCAGCGTGAGAAACGCCGCCGCAAAGGTCAGAAGATCCAGATAGATCACAGCCTCCAGTCCCGCAAAGGCAAACAGCGCCGTGGCGAGCACCGGGTTTAAGATCGTCACCAGAGAATTGGAAAAGGACCGCAGACCGCTGGTCTTCTGGTAGTATTCCCTGGGTGTGATCAACGTCATCGCCACATCCCCCGCCGGCTGCTGTACCGTGTTCATCAGGCCGTTCACCGCATTCAGCAGATAGAGATGCACCGGCATAAGAGTTCCTGTTTTCAGCAGCACGAAAACCGCCACAGAACAGCACGCCGCAAACGTATCACAGGACAGCATCGTCTTTTTCTTATCCCACCGATCACTGAGTGCCCCCGCAAAAATACTGAGCAGAACATAGGGCGCGTAGGAACAGATCGACAGAAGCGCCGTCTGCAGCGCGGAACCCGTCTTCTGGTAAAGCCAAAGCGTCAGGGCAAAATTCGTCATCGTGCTTCCGAGCTGGGAGAGCGACTGGGTGCTCCATAAAATGAGAAATGTCTTCAGTTCTTTTATTGTTTCTTTCATCTTTTACTTTGCTCCTTTGATCTTATGTTATTGATATATTGCGGTCGGCGGATTTTTGTGCGAATATTGTCGCAGGGATTTCCGCCGTCCGAACCGGCACAATATGAAGTCAAGTCGCAAAGTCTGAGGACTATGGCCGTCTTTGGCCCGCCTCTCCATGCATCGTCCTCAAACCCTGCATGGAGGTTTTGCAATTTCCAATTCGATTTGCATATGGTCCACATAAGTCAAAATCCCTTCGGAAAAATCAACATCTTCCATGTACTGTCTGACCTTCTCAATCGCAGTCCTCTGTTCTGACGGCACCGGGAGTTCTTCATGATTGTCCTCCATTGAAATTCCTGTCAGTCCAATAGCATCTCTCGCCATCTCAATGGCATCTGCAAAGGTATCTCCTTCTGTAAAGATTTCCATATCAGGAACACACACTAAAAAAGGATTTTCAGTATCATCATCCGTCTTCAATATAAAAGTTGGATAAACCTGTTTCATGTCACTCACTCCTTATAATAATCTCCACACTACAACATTTCTGCGATCCATTCAGATACAAAACGCCGCATAAAGCGGAACGATCTTCTTCCCGTTCTCAAACCCGAAATTTTTAGCCGAGAGCCTGATCGCATAATCCGGTTTATATGTCTCCATATAAACTTTTAAACTCTTCGCCTTCGTATTATCCGCCGACAGGTCCTTTTTGGCACAAAGGAGCCCTAAGTCAGACACATATATCTTAAAGGAATCGATATCGCGGTAATTCTCCAGGGGCTTTCTGATCTGCTCCGCCCGGTAAACCTGCGACACGATACCCGACAGGCACAACCACTCGATGGCGTTCTCAAACTCTGAAGCTTATATATTCGTGTCATTTTTCGCACTATTTTACATGAATATTTTTAAAATTTCAGCGCAAACCGACATAATTTCTGCATAACTCAATCATACCGTCTCGATTCCTGCTCACCCAAACTGCACCTCATGCCTGATCAAAAACCTTCCCCCCTGCAGCTGCTCCGCCTCGAGCTTTATCCCACAGGAGCGGGCTCCTACCGCCTCCATGGCGCTCTCCATGTACGCCTGCCTGTAGCGCTCGCTCTGATACTCCCCGTACCATTCGCGCAGCAGTTCCTCCCCTTCCAGTACATTGTAAAAAGCATAACTTCCGCCCCCGTTCTGCACGATCTGTGCATAACAGTCCGCGTAATAGCTCTGCATGTCCGCAAAGACTTTATCCTGCGTCACGCCTGTCTCCTCCAGACTTCTCAGGCCATCCTCCGATGCCTGCTCGAGCCCCCGGTAAGCCTCTCCGTCACAGGCGGGCAAATAGACCGACATCTCCTGTCGCACATGGCTGTCCGCATAGTCCGCATCCGTCCGGTTAAAGTAATCGTACGTCCCGCCCCCGGTGTCGTCCCAAGTGGTGTCCACATTGTACCAGCCGTCCTCCAGCCCGATGATGTTCCACGCATGGCTCTCCCCCGCATAGCCGGTACAGTAATAGCAGGGGACATCAAGCTGCTGCATCAGATACTGAAACGCCCTGGCGTATCCGGCGCACACCGTCTCATCGTTCACCAGCGCACTGTAAGCGCTCTGGTTCATCTCCGCTCCCAGCCGATAATCTATCCTTTCTATCAGCGCGTCATGGACAAATTTTTCTTTTTCGTAGTCATTCGCCAGATTATTTGCGGCCCCGAGGATCTCCGCCGCGTTTTCATCAAAAAGCGCCTGCGCGCTCTCCAGATCCTGCGCCGTCCGGTTAAATTTCAGATCGATCTCCACGCATCCGCCGCTTCCCACGAATTTCCCCGCATATGCCGTCTCCATCCAGAAGAGCTCCGGATGGTCGTTGTATACCGCGGAAAAAATGTTTTTCAGCTCCCCCGGCGTCACTGTCTCCACCGGCGCAAACTCCGGGTACAGCTCATTCGCGTTCGCATAGATCTGGCGGTACACATGCCGCCCTTTCTCATTCAGCATCGCATAATAAGGGTAGTAAAGCGGATCAAACTCCAGCCCGTCGCCTGTATATCCCATATCCAGCCGGTTTTTAATCTCCCTCGCCGCAGACTCGTCAACCTGCTCCTGCTCCCCCTCGATCTGCTGATAGCCGTTTCTGCCGGATACCTTTTCCGGCGTGACGATCTCAGAGATGTCCGGCGCGGCATAATCCGACGCGATCTCCTCCCCCATGCCTGCCCTCTCCTCCGCAGGTGTTTTCCCGGCGGAATGTCCCTCATCGAACCCGGGGGCCTTATTGCTCTTACTGTTACTATGGTCCGCGCCGTAATCTGCCTCAGACGGAATACTGTTTATCCCCGCCGAAGCGTCGTCTATCTCTGCCGTCACGCTCCGATCTTTCTCCGGACGCAAAAAATCGCCTATCCTCTCTGAAATATCCGGTCTGTATGCGCATATCACAATAAAGATGCAAATAAATATAAATAAACCCGCTATAAAAAAGAGCAGTCCCTTGATAATCTTCATACTGTATTTTCTCTGTCGGCCTTTCCGCTTATCTATACATTGGCGCAAAAAACAGGGGCGCCGGTGTCTCTACCATAATAACATAAGCGTCCCGCTTTTTCCATATGGAAAAGACCCCTGCCCGGACTGTGTTCATTTTATACTTGTCTGTAATGTGGGCATATGATAGCATCATAACTGTATTGGAACTCTGCCGCACCACAGCACCCGGACATTACGTCTTACGACGATGTACTTTTCGTGCATAAAAAATTTTCGGAATATCTGCAACCGACAGCATCCTCTGTTCGTTCTATTGGTATCAGGACCACACCCCGAACAGGACGAAAGGAGAAGCGATCATGCCGGATGATCTCATCAGGCGCATGCTCCGGGCGGCCATCGAATCATTCCCGATAGATGAGGAGAAAAAAACAGACATGCTGCAGAGCATTGCAGGCCAGGAAAAGACAGAGGAGGATCAATAAATTATGTACTGCACTTCTTGTGGAAAACAAATTGCAAACGACGCCGCATTTTGCGGGTACTGCGGGACGCCCGTCTCCCGGGGCGATACGTCTGCCGGGCTGGTGGCGGCGGCGCGCACCGGCGCTCAGGACGCCATCGGCGCCCTGTATGAAAAGACTTACAGTAGCGTCTATTACACCGTCAAATCCATGATCAGGGATGAGGACGCGGTGTTTGACATCATACAGGACACTTACATAAAAGCATTCGCCCACCTGGAGGGCTTCCGGGGCGATGAGAAATTCTCTCCGTGGGTGCGGCAGATTGCCGCCAACACGGCCAGAGACTGGCTGAAAAAGAAGCGCCCCATGCTGTTTACGGAACTGGGCTCCGCCGACGAACAGGATACTCCCGTGGAGGAGCTGTTCCCGGATGAGCGCAGCGAAAATCTTCCGGATCAGATCATCGACCAGAAGGAGACGAAGCGCCTGATCCGCGAGATCATCGAGGAACTACCGGAGGACCAGCGCGCCGCCATCGGCATGTTCTACTATGAGGAGATGTCGGTAAAAGAAATCGCCGCCGCTATGGACGTTTCCGAGAGCGCAGTCAAGAGCCGGCTGATGTACGGGCGAAACAAAATCGAGAAGAAGATTCTGGAATTGGAAAAACAGGGCACGAAGCTCTACAGCCTGGCTCCGCTTCCGTTCATGCTGCTGCTCTTCCGCTGCCAGAAGGCATATGCGGCCGAGGCGCCGGATTCCCGGATCCTTCAGGCTATCCTCGCTTCGCGGCCTGTGGGTGCCGCCGGGACGGCAGCTTGCTCCGATGCGACGGGGGCTGCTGGAACAGCGGCTGGTTCTGAAGCGGCGGGTGTGGCAGGAGCAGCCGCGGCATCCGGCGGCCTTGGCGCACTGAAGATCGGGCTCATCGCTCTTGCCGCTGTGACAGTTGTCGGCCTTGGCGCTTTTGGCGTTACCCAGATCAGCTCCCGCCTGACCGAGCGTCAGGATTCGTGGGGCTCCGAAGACGTCAGTGACCGGGAGGAAGCTGAGGAATCAGAAGAGTCGGAAACCCAGAAAGAAGCGGCGGAATCAGAAGAGCCGGAAGCCCGGGAGGAGACGGCGGAAACGGGGGAGTCCGATCCCATCGACGAAGCTCTGGAACAGTACCGTACTGTCATCGGTCAGGCGGACAGTTATGATTATGGGGAATACGAATCAGACCTTTCGTGGCGCGAGTTCGTCGGCTACCGCTATGCACTGGTGCAGATGCAGCCGGACGACCCGGTTCCGACGCTGCTGCTGGAAAGGGAGGAAATGGATACCGAGATGTCCGTATCTATAGGCGGAGCCCGTGTTTTCCAATATGATCCGGATACAAAAACGCTGCATCAGCCCGGCGAAATGATCGGAGTCGGCGGAATCCACGGCGGCCTCTCCATGGCAGGGGACGGAAACGGAATGATGACCCAGGGATGGTCCGGCGGAACCGGGGAAGGCTCCGTCACGCGGATCACGCTGGACGGAGATTCCCTCAAACGGGAAACCTGTTGGGAGGGCAGGATCGACCAGATGCCCGACTCGATCACTTTTATTGAGATCGAATGGCATGAGATCGACGATCTGTCCGCGTTTGACAGCTGGACAGCACCCGATTCAGGCGGAGCAAAAATGTCCGAATCGTCCGACAGCGGTACGCTTCGCACAAGCGGAGCCCTCATCACGCTCACCGGTACTGTTGGTACATACGATTATGACGAGATGCTCTCGCTGTTCAAGAAGTCTGATCCCGACTCTCCGTATTATGATCAGTACGAGTCTGCCCGTGAGTCTTTTGAAGGTGAGATGTACCGTATGATCGTACTGGATACGCCGCAGACTTTGCGCCTCAGGACCGGCGAAGAAGGCTATTTTGACGGTGAGGCCCTGATGATCAATATCCAGGGCATTGACAACATGGACCGGTATGAGGGGCAGCATATCACGTTCACCATCGATCCGACCACTACCCATTGGCCCAACGACTGGTCGGTTCCCCTGGGGCAGCCCGTTGCCAATGATATATATATTCCTGGCGAAAAAGATTTTTAAACTTTTTTGAAAATCCTGCAACCGGTCAATTTCCTCAGTCGTTTTATAGGTGTAAACGATCAAAACCACTTTTGAAACGGAGGAAAAACTTATGCATTTCGTAATGAAAGACGACTGGAAAGCAGAGTGGCGTAAGCATGTGATCCAGGTTCATCACGGAAGCTGTCACTGGGGCGACAATGCATTCACGGAAGAAGAAATGAGAAGGTACTGGCCTGAAGATTTCGAAAATAAGACTGTTGAAGATATGTCTGAAAAACAGGCCGCTGAAAAGGCAGAAAAAGAACGGCTTGAGAAAGAGGCGGCTGAAAAGGCGGCAAGAGAGCAGGCCGAACGCGAGGCGGCGGAGAAAGCAGCTAAAGAGCAGGCGGAACGCGAGGCGGCGGAGAAAGCAGCCAAAGAGCAGGCGGAGCTCGAAGCGGCGGAGAAAGCAGCTAAAGAGCAGGCGGAGCTCGAAGCGGCCGAAAGAGCAGCTAAAGAGCAGGCGGAGCTCGAAGCGGCCGAACAGGCTGCAAAAGAAAAGGCAGAGCTCGAGGCGGCGGAGAAGGCGGCTAAAGAACAGGCGGAACGTGAGGCGGCGGAGCAAAAAACAAAGCAATGTCATAAATGTGGAACTGAGTATGAGGCTGACGCGGAGCACGGATGTATGTGTGTCTATCATGAATATATTTATGATGCCGAGAGCGGTACGTACTATACAAAGTCAACCAGGATATGGTGACTAACCGCCGTCCTCTCACAGCGCCGTACGTAAATCAAAGGAACAACCGAAAGCGGCACGCTGTCACTCTCCTCGCAGGGACTGAAATCGGTATCAACCGACAGCCCCTCTTTCATATTGGAAACTGTCTCTTACGCGTTCATCTCCCATCCGCCTCCCTTGATCCTCAACTCATCGATCTCTTTTTTACCTCTTTCTTCTCCCGCCCCAGATCGACAAAACATAGTTTTTTGAGACGATTCAGCACCGACAGAGAGACGTAACATGAACATATCCTCCACGGTTTTTCTTTATTGTTCTTGAAACTTGGAGGTAATGCAAAAACTTTTCTGGTTTCGGGCATAAAAATGGAGCTGTTGCTCCGATAGATTTTTCATCTGCTTTTGCAACAGCCCCCCGCTTTATCTGCTTATTGATTATTTTTTAACAACGCCGGTCTATTCAACAGAATCCTTCGTCAGAATGGATACACCAGTATCAATATAATCCGGCGATACGGAACCGCCATTGATAGCAGTAATTGCCGCATACATTCCTTCATATCCCATTACGTCGGGATTCTGAGCCATTGTACAGATAAGGGAACCATCCTTGATCAACTGTATCACCGCATCAGACTTGTCCATACCTGCTGCCACAATGTTATTTCCGTCTTCCGCCACCGCATTGCCAACGCCTACACAGGAACCTTCATTTGCGCCAAACAGCGCAACACAGCCCTGAGAAATAAAGTTAGCTGCCGCATCTTTAGATTTCGCCGCATCACCATCTGCATACTGTGTTTCCAGTATTTCAAAAGCAGTTCCCTCAAATGCCGAACGGAATCCCTCGTCTCTGTCAACGGTTGAAGTGGTCGCAGCATTAACAGATACGATACCTATTTTACCCTCTTCGATTCCTTTGTCTTTCAGCGCTGCCAGAACCTGCTCTCCTGCAGTCTTTCCTGCCGCCCTGTTATCTGTACCCAGCTGCTGTACACAGGGATAATTTGCAAAAGAATCTACCTGCACGATCTTTACTCCTGCCTCATCCGCCTCCTGCAGTGCCGAACTGATCGCGTCGGGGCCGTTTGCGGAAACAAGAATAGCCGTTGCGCCATCTGCCACAGCATTGTTTACACATTCGATCTGTTTTGCATCGTCCTTTACATCCGGAGCAATCCACTTATACTCACAACCGAGTTCTTCTGCCGCCTGCTTACATCCCTTGTCCATATTTACCCAATGCTGATCCATGGAGTCGATCGTGATCAGAACAACTTTCTGTCCTTCTCCATCGCCGGGGCCCGCAATATCTCCCGTCTCCCCTGCAAGCATATCGTTTGCAGCCGCAGGAGCTTCTGCTTCTTCCTCCACAGCAGGAGCCTCCTCCGCTTCGGGCGCTGCTTCCTCAGTCTCCTCTGCCGCTGCCCCTTCCGGCTCAGCTGCCGGAGTTGTTTCGTCGGATGTGGAGCCACAGCCTACCAGCACTGCAGAAACCACAGCCATTGACAAAATGATGCTTAGCACTTTCTTTTTCATAATAATACCTTTCCTTTCTTTTTTGTTTTTATAATAAGCATTTCTGCTATTATACTCAGTTATTTTTATTCCTCCTCGTTTTGCTCTTACCGGTTCTTACAATAACATCCATCAAAACAGCCACCACGACGATAATGCCTATGATGATATTACGAATAGCAACCGGTGCGCCGGCAAACTGAAGACCGTTCTGAAGCACACCCCATATTGAAGCGCCGATCACAGTCCCCAGAAGAATTCCTGATCCCCCCAGAGTCGAAACACCACCAATCACAGAAGCCGCCACCGCATACATTTCATAAGATGTACCTGCATCCATCGTACCTGTACCGGTGGATGCACAGGTGATCAGTCCCGTAACACACGCGCAGAAAGCAGATACCACATATACATACACGATCGTATGATTTACATTGACACCGGATAGCCTCGCCGCGTCGATATTGCTTCCTGTCGCATAAATATGCCGTCCAGTCTTTGTTCTTCCCATAATATAATTAAATACAAGCCAGATAACTATGGCGATCCAGAAAGCGCTGAATATTCCCAATACTTTTCCACTGTAGAAAAAGCTGCGGAATCCCTTTGCCCCCTCGCCGATGGAATCCGTATTATAGTTTCCGTTGACAATCTGCGCAATTCCTCTGGCAATCGTCATTGTGCCGAGCGTCGCAATAAAAGGCGGCAATTTGCATCTGGATACAAGAATGCCATTGACGTATCCCACTACCAGACAGCACGCCAGAGTGATCAAAACTGCAACCCATGGATTTACCCCGTGACACATAAGTGTTGCGGATATCATGCAGCTCATTCCTACCACTGAACCGATCGAAAGATCAATATTGCCTGTAAAAAGTACATAAGACTGTCCCACTCCGATCAAAAGTGTCGGCGCAATCTGCCTCAAAAGGTTTGTTATATTTCTGGATGTAAAAAAATTAGTGTTAATAAATCCAAATACAATGCACAAAACTACTAATCCAACTGTCACCGTAATTACCTGTCCCATGCCTTTCTGAGATACAAAACGCTGAAGAGTGCCGGGATTTTTTTCACTTGAATTATTCATGTCATCCTCCGATCATTTATTCTTTTCAAACTGTGTAGCTTTTGTCAGAATCTTATCCTGCGTCGCATCCTCGATCATAAATTCTCCGGTAATGCGGCCGTCGCACATAACAATAATCCTGTCGCTCATCCCCATGACCTCTGGCATCTCCGAGGAAACAAACATCACACCGATACCACTTTGCTTTAACTGATTCATCAGATTATAGATCTCAACCTTCGCCGCCACATCGATTCCTCTGGTAGGTTCGTCAAAGATCACTACCCTTGAATTTCTGACCAGCCATTTCGCCACAACGACCTTCTGCTGATTACCTCCCGAAAGGCTTCCCGCCGCCACCTGGGCATTTGGCAATTTGATCCTGAGTGAACTGACCGACTGATCGACGATCTCCTTTTCCTTTTTCCGATTCACTGTCCCCAAAATACCGCCGCTGAGCATATCCAGATTCGGCAAAGCTATATTGTCTGAAATACTCAGTCCCGTACAGAGACCATCCTTTTTCCGATCCTCCGGCGCAAGCACAAGACCAGCCCGGATGGCGTCTATTGGACTATTGATCTTCACCTCTTTCCCATCAATAAAAATCTGACCGCTTTCCTTCTCGTCGATCCCGAAGATCGCTCTTGTTGTCTCGGTACGTCCCGCTCCCATCAATCCGGCGATCCCCACGATCTCTCCCTCATACAGTTCCAGATTAATTTCCCGCACCAGCCGACCCGCATTCAGATTCTTTACCTCCAGAATCTTTTTCCCTGTCTTCCTATTGACCCGCGGAAACTTTTCCTTGATTTCATGGCCTACCATATTGGCGATGATCTCATCCATCCTGTTGATATCGTAGGGCATCTCCTTGATGAACTTTCCGTCCCTCATGATGATCACTCTGTCCGCGATATGCTGCAATTCTTCCAAACGATGGGAAATATATACGATACCGATCCCATCGGCTTTCAGTTGATGGATAATCTTAAACAGTTCATCGATCTCTTTGGATGTCAGCGCCGAAGTTGGCTCGTCCATGATCAGCACCCTTGCATTTTGGGAGAGCGCTTTGGCAATCTCTACCATTTGCTGCTTGGATACTGCCAGATCACCTACCTGTACCGCAGGGTCAATATCAATATTCAGTTTGTCAAGAATCTGTTTCGTCTCCTCATTCATTCGACCATTATCCAGACGGCCTTTTTTTACAATCTCCCTTCCGAGAAAAATATTCTCTGCCACACTTAAATGTGTGCACATATTCAATTCCTGATGGATGATCGCTATTCCCGCGTCTTTTGCTTTATTTGCATCCCATTCTCTGATTTTTTCTCCGAATAAAATAATCTCTCCATCATCCCTCTGATATACCCCCGAAAGAATTTTCATCAGTGTGGACTTACCGGCACCATTTTCCCCCAGAAGCGATAAAACCTCCCCGGAATACAGATTGAAGCGCACCTCCTCCAATGCCTTTACACCCGGAAATTGCTTTGTGATACCCGTCATTCGAACCAGTTCCTGTCCGGCAGGTATATGATTTTTGTTTCCCTCCATCCGCTTTCGTTTCCTTTCTTATTTCAGCATCTCCTCGATCCGCAGAGTACATTCCATCATCGCACGATCTGTGTGATAAATACATTTCCACTGATTACCTATATCCGCAATAATGGGAGTACCGTCCTGACTCAAAAGTTGTCTCGACTCTCCTATTTCTTTGTTATAAAAATATTTTTTATCAAATTCCCACAATTCTGCAAATTTTTCCAGATATCGCTCATCCTCTGTAACCTGGTAGGCATCAAGAAATCCGGTCAGCGATTCAAAATTCTGCCACCATTCTTTATCTGTCACGATAAGCCGTCCGTCATGCAGGCCATCCCGGTAAATCCCCCCATAGCATTTATCCCACCCATTGTTCAGTATATAATCGGCGAATTTTCTGGTAAGCTCCCTCGCAGGCGGCTCTCCCAGAATCTTATACGCCTTATTCAGAAGCCACGTCAATTCTATATTATGTCCGTAAGATGTCGTATCTATCGGATTTCGGTTCGCACTCTCCGGATCGCGGTCGTAATTCCAGGTTCTTCGGATAGAGATTGCCGGTCTTGGAACAAAATCAACGCCAAACTGGTTTTTACCGCACCAGAAATCGTAATCTACCATGTAATCCAGAATAATCTGTATAATCTCTTTCAGCGCCCTCTTATGTATCTCTTTCCCTGTCGCCTCATAAAGGGTTGTATAAGCCTCCATTGTATGCATATGAATATCCAGAGATTTCAAATCTCCTCCGTTCACTCCGGCCCTCTCCAGTGTCCAGTCTGCTTTAAAATTTTCAAAGTAACCTCCATACCTCGTATCCGAAGCATATTTTTTCAATATGTCAAACGTTTTTTCAGCGTAACCCAGCCCTCTTTCATCTTTGGAAGCCAGATAATACTCAGCCAAAGCATAGATGGCAAATGTCTGTCCATAAGTCAGTTTCCCGTTGTCAAGTACATTACCCTTCCGGTCTGTCACCCAGGCCCAGCCACCATTTTCTTCATCCCAAAACTTATCGATCAAAAAATCGACACCCTGTTTTGCCGCTTCCATACATGCCTCTGCCATGCCATATCGTTCAGCAAACCCGCTTCTCAAGATGGAAGAGAATCCCCAGATCATTCTGGTCTGTGTCACGATCATTTTATCGTCAGGTGACAAAACAGCCAGATTTTCCATCGGTTTTCCGTCTTCGTCAAAGCATACAAGATATCCTCCATATTTATTATCGATCCCCTTTTGAAGCCAGAAAGGAACACTCTTCTTCATAAAGCTTTCCATTTCTGATTTTATCCCCAAAAGCACATCTGTTTTTCCTTTGCTCATCTATTCTGTCCTCCCGCTCTCAATTACCGTTTTCCCTTTTATTGTTTAAATTATATTTGAAACGGTTCAAATTTTCAATATGTTATAATTCACAATTTTACCTCGGTTTTTTTGTGTATAAATACTAAATTATGATTTTTTTTTACAATATTTTGCATTATTTTTTAAATTGTTTTGTTTTTCATCTTTACTTATATATGAACCGTTTTAATTCAGATTTATAATGTGCCGCAACATGATTATTGAAATAATTATATTCATAATGTATAATCAATCAGGAGATAGAATCAGAGGAAATGAGGTTATTATTATGTTGACAAATACCATTAAAGATGTTGCCCGCCTTGCGCAGGTTTCGGTCGGCACAGCTTCAATGGCCTTAAACGGGAAACACGGTGTAAATGAAGAAACACGTGAAAAAGTTTTAGAAGCCGCACGGAAACTGAACTACAAACCCAATCCTTACGCCCGTTACCTCAGCAGTAAAAAAACCAATCTCATCGGTTTGGTCGTTACAGATATCACCAACCCTTTTTTTGGTGTATTGATAGACCTGATTCAAAAGGGACTTGATAAATATGGTTATGATGTAATGCTTGGCATCTCCCGCGGCAGTATCACAGAAGAAAAAAGAATTACACAGAAATTTATTGATATGCAGGTGGACGGCGTTATCGCAGTTCCGTCTCACAATCCGGCCCCTGATACGCTTCACTATATCGATCTGCAAAAAGCGAAAATTCCGGTCTGTTTTATCACTTCCTACTATCCCGGCATCAACGCTCCCTGCGTTATGACGGATTTAAGCGACGGTGCATATCAGCTTACAAAATATCTGCTGCAGAACGGTCATCGACAGATCATATATATTGTCGGCGATCTTTCTGTTCCCGTTTCCAACCTTCGTGTAGAGGGCTATTTATCAGCATACAGAGACCTCGACCTGGCTTGTCAGTCAGACTGGATATTTTCCACAGATGTAACTCTTGAAGCGGCTTATTCTACCACTGAACTTGTCCTGCAAAAATTCCAGCCGGATGCAATTATCACGATTAATGACTTTATGGCAATGGGCGTACTGAAATGCTTAAAAGAACACGACCTCTGTGTCCCGCAGGACATTTCTGTGGCAGGATATGATGATATTATATATTCTTCCATACTTGAAACATCGCTTACCACCGTCCGCCAGCCTCTCGAACAGATTTGTCGGCGTACCATATCCATGCTTTTAAAGCAATTGGATTCTCCCGATGAGACGGATGTGATCATTGAAAAAATTTTGCTGAAGCCGGATCTGATCATCCGCTCTTCATCCAAACCGCATTAATGCAAAAGCCCTAAAATTCGTTCCCTGCTCCGGCTTTTCCAACAACATAGGCCTCTCCTCGTCTACAAAAACAGTTCGTTCTCCTTATAACCGCTGCACTCCTTTTTGAGCATCATACTGCCTGCGGTGAGCAGCGCTTTACTGACGCTTCTGGCTTTCTGCGGGCAAACCGCGATACAGCGCATACAGGATATGCATTTTTTGTTGTCGGTCTCAGACGGAATACTGTTTATCCCCGCCGAAGCGTCGTCTATCTCCGCCGTCACGCTCCGATCCTTCTCCGGACTCAAAAAATCGCCTATCCTCTCTGAAATATCCGGTCTGCTTCCTCCATGGCCGCGTTGTGGAAATAATTTTAAAAAACATTGACTTGAAGTACCCAATTTGGTTATAATTATTTTATCACTAACCAAATTGGATACTTTGGAGGAACGCTATGTTTTTTGATATAAAAGAACTGAGAGAATCTACCGGCATGACGCAAAAATCATTTGCCGAAACTTACGGAATACCGCTCAGCACCCTGCGCAAATGGGAGCAGAAGGAGGCTTCGCCGGCGCCTTATGTGGTGAATCTTCTGGCGAGAGCTTTGCCGCAAACCGATTCATCATTTCAGAAAATAGCGGGAAAAGGCGGAACATTTTATTATTATGACGAAACGCGGAAACTCATCTCTGACATGCGCGGAAACAAAATATATATTGAAGATGACCTGAGTGGTGTAAAAGAGCAAAATCTTGTGCTTTATCTCGAGGACCTGTTTCGCGATTTCTATGCGATCCAGGAGAGATTTAACCGCGATTGCAGATACGATAAAGAAGAAGATATTTTGTGGAGCTGATGGGAGGCGGTGTACTCTATGGCAAAAAACGAGAACGAATACTATCTGATGCATAAGGATATCCCTGTCTGCCTGATGGAAATCTCCGATAACGGTATTTTGGGTAATGTCAGACGAAATGAAGCGGCCGCGGCACATTTTCCGCTGGGCGGGCAGATGAATAATATGAAATTTCACGACTGGTGGCGGGATCGCGCAATTCCAAAGACAAGACACGGCGTAAAGACTGCTCTCCAGAAGCTGGGCTATACCTCAACAGGCAGCGTACTTGTCAATAATCTGGCGCTCAGCCTGTCCGACTGTTACTGGATCAAACCCAGAGGATCAGAATTAACTTGGAAGGATACCAATTTATTTACCAATGATTTTGTGGATACTTTCGGCGACGTCACGCTCAACAGAGACTGTATCATCGATCTCAGGAAAAAGACAAGATTTGACTGCGCCGCCTCCCAGGGGGAACTGCAGAAAAAATGGTGTAATGACACGGATGGACGCCGCTATATGATCAAGGGAAATTACGGACAGTCCTATCAGCAGAGCCTGAACGAAATATTTGCCACGAAATTGCATGAACAGCTGGGATTCTCCAACTATACCGCCTACTTTCCAGTACAGGTACAGGTGGACGGCAACATAGACGGTCTCGGCTGTATGTGCTATGACTTCTGCGGTGAAAATCTGGAGTGCATCAGCGCATGGGAATTACTGCAGACCGTCAAAATAAAACAGAATGAATCTTTTTATTATCCTCTGAAGAAGGTCTGCCTTGCGTTCGGCATGGCAGAACAGGATTTTACGGACTTTATGGACTATCAGATCATGACAGACTATCTTCTGACCAACACAGACAGGCATATGAATAATATCGCCGTTGTGAGAAATCCGGATACACTGCAGATACTGGGGTTCGCACCAATTTATGACTCGGGGAATTCCATGTTTTACAACATCCCCCATGAAGCGTTGTCACAGGTGAGACTAGACGATATTAAGACCCATTCCTTTGTAGAGCGGGAGCGTAAATTGCTGCAATATGTTCAGAACCGTTTTCTTGTAGATATAGACAAGGCGGCTGTGGACTTCTCCGTTTATGAGATGGAAGTCGTCGAACGCCGGATCAGAACGCCACAATTAAAGGAACTTTACGAAAGAAAATGCGAAAGTCTGCGGGCTTTTCAGAACGGAAAGGACCTATGGAAAAACCGGAGGAACAATCGCATCTGAAGTTTCGTGTCAGGGGCTGAAATCGGTATCAACCGACAGCCCCTCCTTCATATTGGAAACTGTCTCTTACGCGTTCATCTCCTGAGACTGCTGCATCAGAGCCATTCTGGCGTGCAGTTTCGCCTGGAACTGATCTATGATGACAGCCAGCACAATGATAATTCCCTTGATCACCTTCTGCCAGAACTCCGACACACCGATCATGATCATTCCGTCGTTGATGACGCCGATCACAAAAGCGCCGATGATCGTTCCGCCGATCGTTCCCACGCCGCCCGACATGGAAGTTCCGCCGAGGACCACCGCGGAGATGGCGTTCATCTCCCATCCGTCTCCCGAGGAGGGATTCGCTGCTGTCAGCTGAGCGGAAGTGATCAGACCTACGACCGCAGCGCAGACCCCTGAGAACATGTAGACTAACGTCGTAACTTTCTGCACCTTCACGCCGGAGAGGCGCGATGCGTTCGCGTTGCCGCCCACCGAGAAAATATGCCATCCCAGAGGCGTAAATTTCAATATCACCGAGGCGATCAGCGCTATCGCCGCAAAGATGAGCACGACATTCGGAATGATGCCCAGGCTGCCGCCTATTTTGTGAAATCCGGTATTGCCCAGTTCCTCATATCCTGCGATATTCTGATAGGTCGCGCCGTTGGAGCGGAGCATCGCCAGTCCTCTCGCCACATTCATCATACCCAGCGTCGCGATAAACGGCGCCACATCGAATTTCGTGATGATAAATCCGTTTATCAGCCCGATGATCGCTCCCAGCGCAAGACTGATCACAACGATCGTCGGCACATTAAAGTAGATCGTGATTCCAAGCGGAAGAATCGTCAGCCCCTGAAAGATCAGACCTCCCGCGATCATTCCGGTCAATCCCACCACAGAGCCGACAGAGAGATCGATCCCGCCCGTGATGATCACATAGGTCATGCCGATGCCCAGAATGCCGTACAGAGCCACATGTCTCATGACAGATATGATGCTCGAGACTGTGAGGAACGCCGGTGACTTCGCCGCAAAAAAGATGACCAGAACAAGCAATACAAAGAATGTCCGTCCCCTCATAAGGTTCATTAAGACAGTATTTTTATTGATATTTTTCATACTATGCCCCCTGTTTTTCCCGATTCTGATGATGTCCTTTATAGGAAGCCAGAACCAGATTATCGTTTGTTATTTCGTCTCCGGTAAATTCCCCTGTCACGATCCCGTTCGACAGGACCACGATCCGATCCGCCACCGCCAGAATCTCTTTGAGCTCCGAAGACACCACAATGCAGGAGAGCCCTTCCTCCGCCAGTCTCTGAATGATCTCAAACACTTCCGTCTTCGCCCCGATATCGATGCCGCGGCTGGGCTCATCGAGAAGCAGTATTTTCGGATCCGTGAGCAGTCCTTTCCCAATCACACACTTCTGCTGATTGCCGCCGGACAGTGACAGTATCGGCAGCCCTCTATCCGCCACCTTGATCCTCAGCTCATCGATCTCTTTTTCTACCTCTTTTTTCTCCCGCCCCAGATCGACAAAACACAGTTTTTTGAGACGATTCAGCACCGACAGGGAGATATTTCTTCCTATATTTAATGCCTGCACCAGCCCTTCCCTCTGCCTGTCTTCCGGCACCAGGGCAAAACCTTTATCGATCTGAGATCGGATACTTTTTATCCGTATCGGCTTTCCTTCCAGTTTCACCGTCCCCGTATGTTCCGGCCGAAGCCCCATCAGACATTCGAAAATTTCAGTCCGTCCCGCACCCATCAATCCGTAGATGCCCAGAACTTCTCCCCTTTTCAGCTTAAAGTTCACATGGTTTAGCAGATACCCGCCCCCTTTCTTCGGCAGAGTCAGATCCTCCACTTCCATGATGTCCTCCAGCGTGTCATAGTCCAGCTTTCGATCCGTCCTGGTAAAATCCTTTTCCTTTCCCGTCATATGCCTGACGATCTGCGGTATGGAAGTATCCTTTACTTCACTGCGGGCGACAAGCCTGCCGTTTCGAAAGATCGTCACATTATCCCCGATCTTCATGATCTCCTCCAGTCTGTGGGATATATAGACGATCGCTGTCCCCTGTCTCAGAAGATCCCGCATCACCCGGAACAGCGCCTCCACCTCCATCTCACTCAGGGAGGAAGTGGGCTCGTCCATGATCAGGATCTTCAGATGTTCCTCCGCAAGATTTCTTGCAATTTCTATCATCTGCTGCTGTCCGACACGAAGATCCGACACCTGCATGTCCACATCGACAGGGTATTCCAGACGCTCCAGAATTCTTTCCGCCTCCTCTTTATACGCCTTATTATTCAGGAAAATGTCGCCCTTTGTCCTCTCATCATTCATAAAGATATTCTGATAGACTTTCAAATTGGGGAACAGCGACAGTTCCTGATGAATGATGCCGATCCCGTGCTTTTTTGCGTCAACGGTATTTTTCAGGACGATCTCCTTTCCGTCCATATAGATTTTCCCGGAAGTGGGAGATTCGATCCCGGCGATCACTTTCATCAGAGTGGATTTCCCGGCCCCGTTTTCGCCGATCAACACGTTCACTTTTCCTTTTTCAATGTCAAAATCGACATTGTCCAGCGCTTTCGTGCCGGGATATTCCTTTGTGATACCTCTTGCGCTCAATACGATTTCCGCCATACTCTACCTTCCTCTATTTTACCGCAAATGTGATGGGGGTGATCAACACTTTGTCGTTGTTTTCATAGGTAAAACATCCGTAAAATTCTATCCTTTTACCCGCCAGGCTGCCGATATCCGTATCCGCTATCACATTCTCATAGATATAAGCCGTGATATTCTGGGACAGCTGCGCAAACTCGATCTGATCGCTGTAATCGTTGACATTGATAAAACTCAGATAATCCCTCACGCTGCTCTTTTTAAACACCGGGCCGACCTGCACATTGATCGCTGTCTCTCCCTCATAGCCGTCCAGTTTGACTGTCAGGTAGCCGGCCTTTATATCGTTCACCACCTCGACGACTTCTCCTTCCGCATGGACCGCAAAATTTAAACTTCCGCTCGCCCCGTTCGTAACTCTTCCCCTGTCCTCCTGACCTGCCAGATCGCCTCCCGCGTCGTTTAGCAGTTCTGCCAGTTCCACCGCCGTCTCCTCGATCTCCGGCACAGCCTGCTCATCCCAGAATGCCGCCACATCCAGCTTTGCATTCTCATTTCCGCCGATCAGCGCCTCCTCCTCTCCTATCTTCACTATTTTGGCGCACCCCGTAAGGGAAAAGACGCACAACAATATACTGAGCGCTATGATCCATTTGTTACGTTTCATTCTGACACCCCCGCGTTCTCTATCGTTTTCCGCTTCGATTCCGCCGTCACTCGGAGAGAACAAAGTTGTTGAGTTTGTCCGCATTGTCGGCGGTGATTGCCGTACAGTCGATCAAAACCTTCTCATCATCGTATCCGGTCGCACCTTCTTTCAGATACTTGTCAATGATATTCACCGCCTTGGATGCCATGATGGACGCCTCCTGCATCGCCGTTGCAGTCATTTCTCCCGCCAGGATCGCATCGCGGGCCTCATTGGAACCGTCCACGGAGATGATCACCGCCTTTATTCCCGCTTCCTTGCAGGCCGCCGCCGCGCCGAGCGCCATCGGGTCGTTTCCGCATACCACGCCGGTAATATCCGGGTTTGCCTGCAGGATCGTCCCCATCTTTTCATAGGCGGTCGTCTGTTCCCAGTTTGCCGTCTCCTGCGCGACCATCTCCAGCTCATCATATTGGTCGATCACATCGTGAAATCCCTGGGAACGCACCGTGCATGCCGTCTCCGTCTCCTTGCCGAGCAGTTCCGCATATTTGCCCTTCTCTCCCATCGCTTCCACAAATATCTCTGCCACCGCCTGTGCGCCCTGATAGTTATTCGAAACTAACTGAGCGATCGCAACGCCGTCGCTTGCCAGCTCGCGGTCAATAATGACTGTCGGAATACCCGCGTCTCTCGCTTTCTGCACTGCCGCGACAGATCCCTCCGCGCCGGCGTTATCCAGCACGATGCCCGCCGCGCCGTCGGCGATCGCCGTATCGATGACCTCCGCCTGAACGGTGAGATCGTCGTCATGGGAGACCTGTTTCACTTCATAACCCAGAGCCTCCGCCGTCTCCTTCACGGCATTTGCCTCCGTCTCAAACATCGGCGTCGCAAAAGATGCCGTGATCACGTAGATGATATTGGAACCGCCTCCCTTTAAGGCCTCTTCCGTGCCTTCTGTTGCACTTTCCTCCGCGCTCTCCGGCGGGAGCTGCCTCCGCTTCTTCCGTCTGCGGCACCTCCGCTGCATTTTCTTCGGCCGGAGCCGCGCTGCTTCCGCATCCTGTGAGAAGTCCTCCCACCATAACCGCGCTCAACATCAGACTGAGTATCATTTTTGCTTTTTTCATGCTATTTCCTCCTTATAATTTATATTTATTTTTTCCGCCAACTGCATTTCTAAAACGCAGGAGCCACCACAAACTGTGCTTTTACAGTATGTCCATAGTAATTGATGATCTTATAGCGCTCCCCCTCCGGGACAAACATGAAATCACCTTTCGCCACGTCGTACGTCTCCTGACGATCCGGAAGGTAGAAAGTCATCGGCCCCTCCAGGATATAAAAAACCGCGTCCCCTTTATGTACGTCGTACTCTGTCTGCTGCGGTCCCACCCCGCCGGAGAGAAGTCTGATCGAGCCAAACTGCATCACATCATTGCTCGCCCATATGGAGAGAAGCGCCGGCGTTTTTCTGCCGCTGATCATGCGGATACTGTCATCCTCTGTCAGTTTATAAAACAGCTGTTTTTCTCTCGATTCCGGACCATCGGCCGGAAATCTTCCCAATTCTTCCAAAAGTGCCATCACTTCCCGCTCCTTTCCTCATATTTATATACCTTAAACGCTCCCGCATACTCGGACGGAGGCCCGTCCTCGTCCCAGATCCTTGGCGCCAGCATATAGAGCATTCTCGCCTCGTTCTCTCCGAAGTTGTATCCGATGTGCGGACATCCCTTCGGCATCAATATCCCTTCGCCCTGTTTTACGTTGACTGTCTGGCCGGTGGCCGGCTGGAACATCGTGACCTCCCCCCACATCACGTAATAGATCTCGTCGCCGGCATGTACGTCCGCCGGTTCAAAGTGGGAACCCGGGGATAACTGATATTCTCCGACCGTCACCTGATCCGTGCTGGCGATCAGCCAGTTTAAATCGCTTGTCTCCGGAAATTCTTCCGTGTACAGAAATTTCTTCAATTCACCCTGCCGCATCACGCATGGCCTGCGTTCTCCCCTCGGAAACGGGTAATTGCAGAAATAGTCCGGTGTCTTTGCCATGTAAACATACCCTCCTTAAAAATTATTTATGTTTTCTTTATAAGATCATAAATTATTTTATAAACAAAGTCAAGCTGTTTTATAAAATAAACCTAATTTTGTAAATATATGCTAAATTATATTTATGAAAATTATGCAGATTGTCCAGTAAGATACACTGAAAAACAGCCGTCCTGATTTCGTTTTTATCGCTGTACTACAGCCAAAAACAAAATCAGGACGGCCTGTTCTTTCCCGGATAACTATAGCAGTATTACTATTTTTCCCCCTGCGCAAGGTCGGAAACACTGCCCCGTTCCACCATTTCCGTGCCTATCTCTATCTTCATCTGTATATTTGTCTCTCCGTTCAGCATCCGAATCAACACCTCTATCGCCTCCGCGCCGAAGTACTGTCGGGATATCCTTATTGTAGACAGCTGGGGGCTGCACAATATGCACTCCGGCCGGTCGTCGAAACCGATAAAGGACAGTTCCTCCGGAATCTTCACCCCGGCCTCATGGCAGGCCAACATCGCCCCCGCCGCCACGATATCGTTGTCGGCGAGGAACGCTGTCGGCAGCGGAACACCCTCATCCAGCAGTTTTTTCATACCTTTCGCCGCATCCTCCGTCCGGTAGCCGATCGTGTAGGTATACTGCGCCGGATCGTCAATGCCAAACCCCCGCATCGCATTCAGCGCAGAAGCATATCTCTCCTCAAAACTGTTGATATTTAACCCGCTCCGCAGATAACCGATCTTTTTATGCCCATGCTCTATCAGATTCCGCACAGCGAGATAAGTTCCCTGCTGATTATTCAACTTCACGGAATTTAAACTGTATGTATTGAAGTAGTTGTCCAGCAACACTAACGGTATTCCCAGTCCCTCAAAATGCACAATATCATCCTCATGCATCTCCGTCGCGAAAATGGCACAGCCGCAGTAACCCGCATTTTTAATATGCTGGATATCGTACTGAATATTTTCTTTTCGCACCGTGACAAAGCAGATATTATAGCCGTGCTTTCTCGCTCTGCTCTCCAGTCCCTCCATAATGAACTGGAAAAAAGAATTATACCCTAACAGATCCCCCGCCACCGTGTAAATAATAAAGCCGATCGAGCGCATTTCCCCCGCAGGCTCCATATCTTTCCTCGTCTGATCGCTCAGAAGATAGTCAAATCCTCTGTCCCGCAGCTCCTGAATCACCCGATTTCTGGTCTTCTCGCTGATCCCGGGCTTATTGTTTACGACAAGCGACAAAGTCGCCTGCGATATTCCCAGTATTCCCGCTATTTCCTTTGCTTTTAATGCCATATGCCGCCCCCTGCCGTGTAACTTTCTGCAAACTTTATTCGCTTTCTAAAATTTATACTATCCAAAATTTATAAATTTGTCAATAATATTTATAAAATTTATAAATTCGAAGGTATTTTATTTTTCGGAGAACAATTTCCTGTAACACAAAAGGGCACCAGCCGTTTTCGACTGATGTCCCATGTTTTCGCTGCTTCTCACAATCTCGCCCTACACGAAGTGGTCGAATCTCCTCGTCTACAAAAACAGTTCGTTCTCCTTATAACCGCTGCACTCCTTTTTGAGCATCATACTGCCTGCGGTGAGCAGCGCTTTACTGACGCTTCTGGCTTTCTGCGGGCAAACCGCGATACAGCGCATACAGGATATGCATTTTTTGTTGTCGGTCTTAGACGGATCATCCGCGGGAATCGCCCCCACCGGACACTCCTTCGCGCAATAGCCGCACCGCACACAGGCTTTCCCCGCCTGAGGTTTCATCGGCACGCCGCCGTATTCGCGGTAGGGTCGGTTTCCTGGCAGTTTCAGCTCCCCGGACAGGCTTCCCGACTCCATCGCAGAGCGGATGCGGCGCGCAAACTCTGCCAGCTCCTTCTCGTCCAGCTCATTCGGACGCCCCGTTGCAAACTGCCGCATAATAGAATGCTCGGCTATCGCCGCCACCCCGGCCGCGCAGACAAAGCCCGCCTCCTCCAATACGTCCTGCAGTTCCGCAAATGTGTCGTCATAGTCCCGGTTTCCGTATACCGTGATCAACACCGCCTTCGCTCCGTTTCCCTTCATCTGTTCAAGCCTTTTCGCTGCAATATCGGGAACCCGCCCGCCGTAGGACGGGACGGACACGATGCAGGTATCTTCCGGTCCAAACGCATATGTGGTGTAATCCGTCTTTTGACTGCAAAGGTCAATATATGTACTCTCCGGGCTGAAGGATTTCGTGAAGATATCCGAAACCTTTTTTGTCCCCCCGGTGGGACTGAATGTGATCTCATAGACTGACATGTTCTGTTCTCCTTTCCTTTCTCCGCAATGCCTACGGCTCGATCCGCCCTGCAAATCCCGGATCATATCTGTCGTCAAAGGTTCTGTCGAAGGATATCGAAACCTGTTTGTGATACCCCTTTGTCATCTTCTGCCCCGGTTTAAATCCCGTGAGAATATACTGGTATACACTGAACAGCAACGCCGCCTCCGCTCCCCTTACGTACGCCGCATAAATCCTGTAATGATGCATATCATCCACGATCTCCGCTGAGGTATCGACCTGCGCGATCTGCCTGTCCCCACAGTAGATCGAGCTCTTCCCTTCTGTCTTAAAGGATTTGGAATACATCTGAAACACATCATTTTCCAGTAGCAGCTCATGATAACCCGCCGTGGAAAACATACCTGTCTTTCTCTCCACCTGGCAGATGCTCCCCAGCCTTCCGCCGTCGATCAGGTAAGTGTGGTAAGCCGTCTCCTTTTTATCCTGCCGCCTTTTTGTCTGAGCAGGAGCCGCCGGATTTCCCTCGCGGGAGAGAAAAAATCCTGCGCCCAATACGCTGACCTGAACCTCCGCGTCCATCTGTCCGGGTCTCCCCTGGACATGGACCGCTCCCGCCATGTCATCTCCACGCCTTATCCGGAAATTTGCTTCGTACAGTTCTCTGTTTATCTGCTCCAGTTCTAAAATCATATCCGGTCTGTTTCTCCTCATTTTAAACCTTTTTTAAATATTCCACCGGCACCTTCTTCGTCAGCCAGACGCCGTTTTTCGACAGATAGAACGGATAGCCATCCCGGGACATGTCGCTCGCCTTCACAATATAGAGCACCGGCTTTCCGTGGCGTCCGCCCACTTTCACCGCCGTATCGCGATCCTTTGACAGATGCACATACAGTCTGCTCTTTGGGATCAGCCCCTGCCCGTCTATGGATTTCACATATTTTTCTCCCGTCCCGTGCCACAGCTCCTCCGGCGGCGCTGCCTCCTCCAGTTCCACATCGACCGGGATGGAATGCCCTTGGTTGGCCCTGATCAGGGTCTTGTCCTCGTTGAAGGAGTATCTCTGTTTTTCGTCGGTGCGGACGATCTCCTCCAGGATATCCATATCGCAGTCGTGCGTCTTCGCGATGCCAGCGATCAGTTCATCGACGTTTGCCCAGCCGTGCTCGTCGAGGGTAATGCCGATGGTTTCGGGTTTGTGGCGTAGGATGAGGCTTAAGTATTTGCTGGTTTTGGTTAAATTCATGGTATCACTTCCTTTACAAATTTATATACAGTAGTCTCAAAACACTATACTGTCGTTTCTTTACATTGTCTCCCTCGATATTTTTTTACAGCCATACTCCAAGTACCTCCCTGACCTTTCTCTCCACATGAAGCTGCTTCGCATATTTCATCAGCCTCGCTGTCATTCTCTTCGGATCATTGATATATCGCTGAATCGCCGTATTAAATACTTCACCGTCAATTTTATTCCTATGCAGGAGCAGATCACAGATTGTCCTGTCCCGATCATATATTTTTACTTCACAACCGTCAATTTCTCCCTGATCTATTCCTAACAGATATCTGTCCGCTTTAATAAAATGCGGTTTTATAATTGGATAATCAATATAAAATCTTGTCCGCGTACTTGTATTTTCCACTGCCAAATGCCATGCTGAAGGTGTCCTGTCTGTGTAGCCATAATACTCAAGAGCACTTTCCATGCAAATAATTCCATCAGGAAAAAGCTTTGTTATACTTGGAATATCAGAAAAAGAAGCATTGCCTATATACTGATAATATCCGCGCCGAACCTGCTCAATCTGACCGCTGTCAATCAAACTCCGTATTTTTTTATAATAATATCCGGCTTCTTTGAGTTCTGCCGTCTTCATCACTCCGCCATGATACTCAAAAATTTTTTTAAGTTCTCTATCCAATTTATTTTCCTTTTAATACAATACCTCTATAAAAATTGTATAGTTTGATAAATACAGTGTATAAAATTGACTCTTAAAAGTCAATTCCTAAATTTTCAAAATCATTTTATTTTCCCGCAATACCGTCTCCGATAATAATCCTTCGTCCTGTATTCCAGAATATCTTTCATATGCGAACGAAAAGCGGCGCTCTCTATGACAGGCATCATCTGGAAGTATGACCGGGCATCATCATCTTCGGAGTTTTCAGCCTCATCCTGATTGGCATCATCAATCCTCCAGCAGTCATGCCATTCAACTGCCCCGCTTCCTGTATCAGCTCACCGCACCTTTTCTGGTACACTTCCTTAGCCAGATTACCTGGCATGAACTGATCCCTGTTGCAAAAATCCAAAAATTTTATACCACCGAATTTACCAAACGCAGAAACAAACCTGAAAAAAAGCTGGATTTTTCCGCAAAACTGTATATAATATAGATAGAGGCGCACGAGCCCTCTGATTTAAAATGTTCTTTCGCACTTGCAAAAGTGTTTTTTGGCCGACGAGGCCGTATCAGAAAGGATAATTTGACCGACGAGGTCACTCTGGTCAGCCAGAGCAGGGTACGGTTACCGCCGTACCCTTTTTTGCCTATGTTACTAAGGAGACAGACATAATTGAAAGAGTATCTCAAAGCACAAAATAAGACCAATGAAATAATCGTTGGAAACGCGGTTAATTCCGATGAATTGGACCGCTTTTCAAAATCTGACTTTCGTTGGGCCGATAATAGAAAAAAGGCATTCCAATATAGATCTGTAAAGAAAGGTGAGATCTATCAATTCGAGTTTGGCAAGAACTATATCCCTGAGATGTCCTATGAGCATCGAGGTCTTATAATAGGTGTCAAACAGAAGCTTCTCTATGTGTTGCCCATATTCTCATACGATCCACACAAACATCCGGATGTTTACCATCCATTGGATTTTCCAACATCCAAAAGCGACTTGTTCCTTTTGAAAAACAGTGAATTTTCGTTTATATCACATGACTCTGTTTTGAAACTCAATGATATCAGAACAGTAAGTATAAACAGGATCCTCTACCGACAGCCCGGTCGGATCGATCCGGCATCTGATACATATAAGCAAATAGAGTCTCTGGCTTTAAGAAAATACTTTCCAAATTTCTTTCATGATTTTGAGCAGAACAATAACACCATAGAATCATTAAGTAACCAGCTCAAAACAGCCACCGATGAAAAAAGTCGTCTGGAAAGCGAAAATAAAAAACTCAAAGTTGAAATAAGCTCCTCAAAAGAACAAATAAAAGCAATACTGAGCAGGTAGTCTTTTTTATCAGAGCATTAAGCCATCTTTGCGACCGTCTTTCCTTCCTTGCATCCTGTGTTATCCACATTTCTGTCACTTCAAAAGCAGGTATTTCTTTTACAATATCACATAGCATCTTTTCATTAAAATCGGAAAACATTCTTCCTTTATCTACACGATCTTGACTTCCATATTTCCATGAGGCATATAAAATACCACATTCTCTCAACGCAGTTGCAATTCTACGCATCACCATCTCCTGTTTATCTTGTAAAATATGTAATAAAGATGCACATGCCCACACAGCATCAAATTCATTTGAAAACCGCATATCCTCTGCTCTCATCTGATATACCGGAATTTTAACCAATTTCTTCGTCTGTTCACACATTGCATTTGAAGGATCGATTGCCACAACATCATATCCCTTGTCTGCAAAATATTTACTGTCTCTGCCGCTCCCACATCCGATATCAAGGATCCTGCATCCAGGATTAATGCGTTCCTCAAAGGGCTTGTATAATTCTGAGACATCCACATGAATCGTTGAATCAATAAATTCCATCGCATGTTCATCATAGTATTTTACAGTTTCATCTAAATCAGTTCTACACTTATCTTCCATGTATCGTACCCCTGTAGGTGAGCCGCTTCATAAATGGGTTTCATGTTGTGTTCCAGAATATTCACAAACTGTACCGTTGAATTTCCCGGTATATATAAGGTTTCCGATGCCCAGATCGCATTCAGATTATTCCTACGGCATTTATCAAATTTCTTAAACAACAGTTCCGACTGCATTGTTTTCTTTTCTGGAAATATCAATTCATACAAGTAGAACTGATACTTCGCAAAAGGCTCAAAAAATTCATCCCACGCCGGTAGCTTATTATTCTTGCTTGAATTTAAGGACTTTCTCATCGGAGTCAAATTCCACAACTCATCATTTGAAATATATGACCTGGGAACAAAATGATCGATCGACAATAACTCGATCGGAATGTCCTTTCCGGTATATATCTCCTTTATTGGCTTGCCAGTAATCTCAGCAACGGACTTCCACAGTTCTCTGGCTTGTTCCAGTTTTCTTAATTCTTCATTTTCCGGACAAATCTTGTATATCACACCGGGAACACCCGGATTCCGATCCTGCAAAAATTGTGCCTTATTATACTGTACCCAACTCCGGATGACTAAATAATTCTTAATCAGAAGCTTTCTCCAGTATGGGTTCATACGAACCTTTTTCTGCAATCCAATACCGTCCAGAATAGTATAGAACATCCTCTCATCTCCGGACAGTTTGGCCATATATGCGATTAGCCTTGTCCGCTGATCCTTTTTCAGGTAGGTTAGTCCCTCTTCCATCCCCTCGATATCAAAAAACGGATATAGCAACTTATATGGAACATAATCTGTTAATCTGTACTTGTCTCTCTTCAGGTCTTTTTCGCATCCCTTAATAGCCTGTTTCAGTTCATCTTTAGACGGATTCTGAGATAATCCTATTGCTTTAGCATTCAGAGTGTTAATCGCATGTTCAAGGAAATTCTCCGCATTCCCGTTCACTGTCGGTCCCAGTCTCAGGTGATAATGTGTGACAGTATGCCAGGCTTCGCAGATCATCTCATCTATAATCTCCTCAAATGTAAGATCCTCTTCCGTTGCTACCGCTAGATTGAGTATTGCCTCAAACCAATAGAACTTATAACTCTGTGCCTTATTATTGAACATGCGGGCAAACTTATCCGTATCCAAATTATTCTCATATACGATTTCAAAATGTAATTCCTGATCCATCTTCTCACTCATCCCAATCAGTTCAGTTGCTTTGCCACATTGATCAATGCGCGAAAGCCATTCAGTACCTCATCCCGACCCACGCCATGCCCCCAGCTGATCCGGACTGAACTTTCAATCTGCTCTACCGGAATCCCCATTGCTGAAAGAACATAACTCGGTGAATAGCTTTTGGATGTACATGCGGATCCATTTGATATACCACAAAATTGCTTTGAAGATATCATTAATGCTTCTGAAGAAACACCCTCAATACAAACACTTAAAGTTCCCGGAACACAATATGTCTGATCTCCGTTAATATGATATGACAAGCCAGACTCCTTAAGTATATTAATAAGTTCCTCTTTGATCTGATTAGCCTGCTCGAGATTGGATTGATACTCTGTTACTGCTAATTCACAGGCTTTCCCACATCCGGCAACCAAAGCTACCGGAATTGTGCCCGGTCTAATTCCACGCTCCTGCTGTCCTCCGTACATGATAGCCTTTACCGGCGGAAGCTTATAAGATTTCTTTCTTAGTACAAGAACACCTACGCCCTGCGGTCCTTGAAGTTTATGTGCACTGAAAGCAAGCATGTTATACTTCAGATTCTTTAATTCTTCAACCAATTTCCCGCAGCTTTGGGTTGCATCAACATGAAAAAGGATTCCTCTTTTACTAAGTTCCTCTCCAATATCCTGCACCGGTTGTATCATACCGGTCTCATTATTTACATGCATCACACTGACAACCAGCGTCTGCTCTGTTACTTTGTTCAAAACATCCTCAGGTTTTACTCTTCCGGATCGATCTGGGCTAATAAAATCAACCTTAAGTCCTTCTTTCTCAAGTTGTTTTACTGTCTCCAATACTGCTTTATGTTCAATAACAGTCGTTACAATATGGTTTTTACCGCTATTTTCGGCATATTCTCTAAGCCCTTGGATTGCGATATTATTACTCTCTGTAGCGCCACTGGTAAAAAATACTTCATCCGCATTTACTCCAAGCAAACCTGCAACCTGTTTTCTCGCCGACTCCACAATGCTGCGTGTATCCTCGCCAAACTGATGTGTCCGACTGTCCGCATTGCCGACATGATTCCTGTATACATCAATCATGCATTCCAGCACCCTCTCGTCAACGGGCGTTGACGCATTATAATCCAGATAAACACTCATATTTACGCCTCTTTGATTGCTAAACCTACAAGATCATCAATACTCTTTATAAATCCTGTCCCACTGAGATGCGCAATCCCTCTCTCCATGTTCAATCGGAAATACTTTGCCACGGTGTCATCATCAGTAGGAAGTTTCATCTTTATACACCATGCCTTTACCAATGCTTCATAAAGCTCATAGTATTCACCGCCAAAGGTAAACCAGGACATTTCCAGATTGCTGTCTGTTACAATCGGAATATCCGTAGGAACGGTATTCTCACTGAGTGAATAGCAAAGCGCCCACCTGCAAAGTATGTTCCAGTTTTTGATCCCGGTCTTTCCCTTCAATCTGGATAATTGTTCTTTCGCCTTTTGAGAAAGACGCACCTGCTTCATAATCATGACTTTTCCCCAATCAAATACCCTTTTTGTATAGAGGTACTTTTAGACACCTCATCGTAATTCAAAGTAAACTCATCGCCTATATTATCCTTCATCAACCGATAATATCCTTCATCAATCTCTGAATCCGTAGATAATATAATCGTCTGCTCGCCTGCATTTGGAAAATAGGTTGTGATCAGTGCTGTTCTGTGCAGAGAATCCATACGAGACAGCGGGGTGTCTATGATCACAGGCAACTTCTTCTTTGAGCATATTGCAAGCGCCCAAAGTATAGATATAACCATAAGCTGCTTTTCACCCGCCGACAGTGAATCTCTCGGAATCTCACTTTCATCCTCCGATAAACACTTCCAGTCAAGTGTCTCCGGATCCATCTCAATCTTACGGATCAGATTTTTCTTGTTCGCAAGCTTCAAATAACACTCCGTTATGGTTGAAGCAAGTAAGTTTGTTTTTCTTTTTTGTAATTCTACTTGATACCTTTTTATAATATCGAGTGCCATATTTGAATATTTCGATATCCTGTCAACGCTGTCTTTTACTTCAGCTGTTGCAAGATAAGCTTTCACCTGCTTGTTAAAATCAGCCGTCATGGTGACCACCCTCGCGTTTATATTTCTTCTTTTCCGCTCTAATTCGGCAATCTTAACCTGACCATCAATAATCTTCTTTTCTGCCTTCTTTATTTTTTTGTAAATATCCTGCAACTCCTGATCATTAATATCAAGCGAAAGGTAGTTGTCCAGTTCATCAATCTGTTTCTCTATCTTTACTTTCTTCCTTAAAATTTCCTTTCCTTCCTGTCTGATATGCTGAAGCTTCCCTTCCACAAGGTTATTTACCTGAAACAGCGCTTGCTCTGACAATTCGTAGACCATTTGAACCTGATTATCTTCTGTACGCTGTTTTACATAAGCGAGAAAATCCTCTCCGGTCTTCCTGTTCCCCGAATAGCCAGACATGAAATCTGAAAAGTAATTGTTTAATTGATAAAGTGACTCCTGCATCACCGCACTTACATGTTCATCTGTTGCCTGAAGCTTAATCTCTGATAGAAGGTCCTCCACAAGCAGCAACGGAAGTTCCTCTGCTGCCACTCCATATATTTTCTCATTTTCTTTTGATAGTTCCGCTGACAAAGTCCCGCGTTTTTTTAACAATTCCTGTCTTTTATTAACGGCATCTCCGCCCTTTGCAGTATACAGATTATGCAGAGACTCCAGGGCATCATTGTCCTTTAACAGTTTCAAATTCGCCTTTTCCAATTCCCGGTCTACGGCTTCCAGTTCTTCTCGTGCAAGATCCTTTTCTTCTCTCAACTTCTGTATTTCTTCAGCAGAAACATTCTGCTTTCCGGTCTTATTTACCTTTTTCAAATTGCGCGTAATATCATTGCTTAACACATCGAGAACCGATATTCCAAGCATTGACCGGATGGAATTTTTTAATTGTTCATTTGTCCGGTCAACGGCAAGTTCCGCAATCTGTTCTCCATCAAAGAAAAAGAAGCTCGACAAAGCACTCGGCAGTATGTTTTCCACAAACATCGGCCAGTTGTTCGTAAGGAAATCATTATACTCCCCGTCTTTATATACCACAATCTGCTCTTTCACCCGCTTACTCTCAGCACTCCATATCCTTTGGATCTTATAGTTTTCACGAATACCATTATTCGTTTCAAATTCAAGTGTCACACCGCATGTGCTATCATTGGATCCCCGGTTTACAAAAGATCTTAAGTATTCGGAATACGATTTGTGATCGCTTTCAGAGCACGCAGAAGAGCTTTGACCATATAGCGCCAATAAAACGGCCTCCAGAAAAGTCGTTTTTCCTCGACCGTTCATACCACCGATCAGAACAATGGGTTTGTTTCCTTCAAAAACAAACTCATTGTCTCCGGCATAGACTCCAAAATTATGAAGTTGAAGCTTCTTTATGATCATATGTTACTCCTCATCATCCTCAAATTCGGCTTCAGCACCCTGGTAATCCAAGAATTTTTCATTGTACTTTCCACCATGCGCCTTTTTTCTAATCATCATATCCGAATAGAACTGTGTGGCATCCTCTTCATCCTTATAGAACGTCCTGCTGATCGTATTCCGGACATTATCCAGAATGTCTTTTCTCTGGCTCACGCCGATTGCTTTACTCTCGTAATCGATCAAAGTATACATCATCTCAAATACCAGCTCTTCTTCCGGATACATTTCATGGCATATTTCTTTTAATATCTTCCATTCTTCTCCGCCGAAATTGTCATTATGTAACCAGTCAGGATCATCAAAGGTTTTGCCGGTCACTTCTTCATAAATAGCAGGCAACGAATCATCAAATTCATGTTTTTCATTAACCCATATTCTGCGTATAGCCCGCAGTTCCTGTGTCCGAATCAACTCCAAATCCTGAAACTCTTCCGGTCCCTCTTCATTTATATCCCTCTGGATCTCCAACAATTTTTTCAGCCACTGCTCTCTAAATTCCTTTTTGTATGGGCCGTGAAACAGTTTTCCGTAATTTCCCTGAAGGTTTCCTTTCATTCTCCGGAAACTCCTTCGTTCTCTGTCTCCCTCTTCATTGCCGAATTCATTTCTGAATTCTAATAGCGGTGTCATCCATTCTTTTTCCTGATCGTTGGCGATCATGGCTTCCATGGATTTATCCTTCTCCACCATTGTACATACCCAACAGCCAAACCGACTTTTCCCGCAGGATGGCGTTGATTTGTCAATCTGCATCGGGCACTCGTTATCGGCTGTGGCACCCCTGTACATTGTGAGCAGATCCATGTTTGAATAGCCCCAAGGGTTCTTATACTGCATCAGGAACGCCCATACATCATCATCCGACCAGTCTTCCATGGGAGAAAATACCAATTCGTTGGCAAGAGTAGGATTTGGACTCAGCAGTTCTCTGACTCTCTTCTTTTCAAGATTGGTCATCGTTCGGTTTCTTCTGGAGCTTTCCTGTTTTCTGGTACCGAGAACCAGTATGATTTCTCCGTGTTCTGCGATCTTACTTCGGATGAAATTATTGACTGGCTGAATCTTTAATCTGTCAGTACACCAGCGATATTTCATACGCGGGAACGGATACCCTCTTCCAAGCAGGTTCACCCAAAAAGTGTCATTATAATCCGGTGTCAATCGAACCGGAACAAACGGCAGATCTTTTTCTCCTGCTTCATCCTTCATCTGCTCCAATGATTTTTCCACCCACTTCGATACAACCGGCGACTCTACCAGCGTATCTGTATTCATCACATGGATCGGCTTATTCCTCTCGCTTTGCGGTAATTTCTCAACCGCCATCCACACAAGCTGGACTGCCGCAGTACTGTCCTTTCCCCCGGAATAACCGATCATCCATGGGATATCATCCGCCAGATACAGATTTTGTATTGTAACAATCAAGCCGTCTATCAATTCCTTTGTCAGTGCCATGTCTATAATCTCACTCTCCGACAATTTCTTTCAATGTTTCTTCCACTAGTATTTCCCTTTATCCTTGTCAATTCCCAATACGCTATTCAGCCCATAAAATTGATCACAAATTTATCATCAAGGCTTTCTCTTTTGATCCATTCAAGAATGGACGGAGTCACATCCGTAAGTTTTGCTTTTTTGTTCGTCACTTTGACAATAAATGCTTTAATCTCATCACTTAAATTCAGGTTCTCTTCCAGCTCATCAATCTGATCTATAGATTCCTTAAGAAGGAACAATCTGGTATGTACACCATCATCAGTAAAAGTTAAACCCGCCCATTCGCCGCCTCCTGCTATATTCTCTTTGATGGAAGCAATCATATCCGGGCTTCCCGCCAAACTCCCCAGTGTATCCAACTTCGAGAAACTGATCTTTGTCTTCTTCTGATGATAGGCTTTCCATTCCTTTTCAAGGTTCGGATTTACTTTTCGGGTAATCTGTTGACGCGCACCTGTCAGGGTATCCGCATCCACTACTCCCGCAGTAACAGCTTTATTCAGCTTGTCCATACATTCTTCCAGGCACTGAACAGCCTCACTTGTGACCTTATAGTCCATTGTTGCTACAGCTTCATGAAGCTTATTTACGGTATTCGAAAAATCTGCCACGACAGTCCTGTAGTCGGCATCGTTCTTTGCCTTCTTCTCTGCATCCATCGCTGCATTTTCCACAATGTCCATATGTTTCATCTTTTTTATGGACCGAGAAAGACTATCCATTAACATGATTTTTTTTCACCTCCTCAATCGTGGCACGGCACATGGCAAGTCTTTTTTCCTCTTCTATAAACGGATTCTCTGCCGTTTCTGCCAAATCCGATCCTTTGCCTGCCACTCGCCGCTCTACCTCGGAATCCGCTTTCCCCACATCTGCGCTGACCAAATTTAACAATTCCACAAACGGTCTTAAGCCCTGCATCGGATCACGGCTAAGTCTGATCAATGTCTCCACAGAATCCTGCGTATCCATGATCTCCCGGGCATTTTTTATTGCACTCAGTATCTGTGACGCATTCTTCTTACAAGTGTTGATTTTCCCTGTGTCATAATGAACCGCAATACTGACATGACTTGTCTGCGCCTGTGAATAAAACTGCCCGATCTCCCTTACTATATCTTCTATATCCCCGGATTCTTCCAGCTCATCCATATCTATAAGTTCTGCTATGATCTGCACCTGTGACGAAAGTGCTGCTTTTTCATCGTTCACAACCGTATCGATCCGTTCAAGAATCTTATGCAGGTGTTCACTATACATCCTCCTCTTCTTAACAGGATCATCCAGCTGAAGTTCAGCATCTGTAAAATGCAGACCGGTTCTTATAACCTTCCTGACAGCCTTATGAAATGAAACATAGTCAAATTCATAATTGGTAGAAGTAATTGCTGTACCCTGTGGCAGGTTATAGTACTGCAGAACACAGTTGTGCGCTTCCATACCATCCGAACCATTCACGATCTTCAATAAATCGTTCCATCTTTTTGTATGCGCGTTACTATCTGTGTTGGCGGGATTCTTGCCCAACAACATTTCTGTTGTAAAATTCTGGGGGTTTTGATAATTCTTACAATACCCATTCAGGATCAATCTATAGTACTCAGCTGCAACTGCATAAATAAAATACTCGGATTCTTTATCGTTATAATGCATGATTGCATTTATAATGGATGGCTTTATTCTGTCGCTCCATCTTTGAACCCGATACAGATAGTCTGTAGAGCCTTTAAAATTCCACGATTTTTTACCCACTTCACTCCAGCGAACAAATGCCTCAATAATCTTTCTGGATTCAATGGAGGCTGGCAATATGATCACAGCATCACTCTTCATGGTCTGACGTTCAAAAGCTACAAGGTACTTGTTCCCAGTATCTCGGATTTTCAGCATAGCATCAATTGAAACTCCCTCTGAAAGCCAGTCAATAGTGTTAAAGAGATAATTGTTAATATTCCTTCTGGCATCATTCAAGGCTCGAACATTTTTTGTGACCGCTCCTATACTCAGCTTATAATCCTTTTGCTCGATCCATCTGTCTACTTCTGCCAGAGCAATCAGTACCTGTTCGTTCTCCTTTTCATTTAGCTCTTCCGTCGGTGGCACCACTTGGTTTTGCCCACTGCTTTGCCCTTCTGTATGAGCATCCTGTTCGGTCTGCCCACCATCATCGACAACCTGAACTTCATCAATAACCGGTAAACCGAGTTGCTGATAGACACTTAACGGAATACCGGCTATGTATTTTTCACCATTTCTTTCAAAAGACCGCAGAGTTCCATCTCCCCATATATACATGAAGAAAGACAATCTGATCTTTGTTGCGTCATCAAGCGATCCATTGTTATATATCGCATTCTGCAATTCGGTGTTAGATGCCTGAAAAGACGGCCTGCGCAGAGGGAATTCCTCCAAATGATCCATAGCGTCCTTTATATAAGGCTCTATGATTTCTCTCATCAACGCCCTCGGATTCCTTTTTGCCAAATCCTGCTTGTCATATAAAAACAGGATTGCATTTTTGGTGAAAGGAAACATATTTATGGTTTTCCCACCATAATTATACTCTCCCCATCCTTTCCCGATCGTATCAGTATGAATTGGATATGCGTTCAAATCAGCCTTGCCGCTTTCGACCCACTTCCTTACATCTTCAGCCGTTAAAGAAATCGTATTCAGATACTTGGCAAAAAATTCGATCAATCCGTTTTGATTTCCAGAGAACAAATCATCCGGAACATATACGAAGTTATGGATTCTTCCTTTTGTATTGCTTCTGAATTTCTCTCTATAATAACCATCCGTGGATCCTACCACAGCATTGAGTCTGCACATGTTTTTATCGGGATATTCTATTTTATCCGTCAGCAGAGCATCCAGAAGCGAATCATCCACCCCCGACGCTGCGGTAATATCCTCAATCAGTATGGTCAACGTCTTCCCTTGTTTGAACAGCTCCTGCCTGATCTCTTCGATCACATTCGCCAGATCTCCCGGCTCCAATCCCGCACAGCGCTGTATCACCTTATCCACGAAAAGGTTCATATACTCCTTTACAGAATCCACGAATTCCGGCTTCCCAAGTAACTTATCAGCAATCTTCCTCGCCTTGTCATCTGCGCCCAAATATAACTGATTGCGAAATTCGGCATCTATTTCAAAGTCCTCCCGAACAAATTCAGGGGCTTTGTCATTTACATCACTCGTCTTATTCTCTGCAAATTTCCCATAAATACGATCAACCGGACCATCATCATCCATAAGCCTTGTTTTAAACAGGGAGTTTTGAAGAAGTGCGATCAGATGTTTTCTGTTTACATTGCTAAGCTTTCTTTCACCTTCTTCATCTCCGGCTCTTCCGTCATCATTGGTTATTTGAATAATAAACTGATAGTAAATCGTCTCTTTCAGTTCCCTTTCTGGAACCGTTGTCGCCGCTGACGCAAGCTTTTTATACAGTTCTCTGTTGGGGAGCTCTTTCACTTCAGGTAGCTCGATCAACTGCCTGATCGTGCCCTTCAGCGTATTGTCCGCCCTTCTGATCGGAAGAACAATTTCATTTTCAGCCTTTCTTATTTCAAGTACGGAATCGATCCATCTGATCAGGTGCGACTTCCCTGCGCCGCTATCGCCTATCACCAAAACAAACTGGTCTTCTTCCTTTTCCCCCATGAACTGCTCATATACTTCTTCTTCGGTCTTCGGGTGCTTTTTATCCTGTTCCGGTACTTCCGCGTGATCAGTAAGATGCTCAGTCACATAAAGCTTTTTCATCGGAACATGGGTTGCGAGAAAATCCCCCTTGGAGTTATGCATAACATCCGGGCGGATCACATCCATATATCTTTTTTGTGCTATATCTATATTCATGCTTTTACTCCCTTATATACAACCGATGATACCGGCCGATTAAACAACTCTTTCGATGGATATAAAATCCATTTCATTTCCTGATCACTCCCGGACTTCAGCACGATTTCACCGTTGTCATGCAACTCTCTAAGCGCACTGGACATGGCAATATTCAAATTCTTTTCGGACGTAGAAGATGACAGCATGATCCGGCCATATTGCATAAACCTTGCCATAAAATCTGACATCGTATATTCCTGCTTTTTCTCCAAATTCATCAGACGGAGTACATTCTTTACATACACATAAGCGTTCGGCAAAAAAACCATATCATTCATTAAGCCAAATCCCAGAAACTGTGACCAAAATCGCCATCCTCTGATCCTAGGTTCCGTGACAGTCTCGCCAAGCTGCTTCGATACGTACTTCAACATGTTCGAGTCTGAAATGGTGCTATACTCATATATTTTTTCATTCATGTTGATGATTATGTTTGTACATTTCCAAAACTGTCCCTCTGACAGATCCGGCAAAATTGAAATGACATATCTCCGAAAGTCCTCAATCGTTTTCAATCTTTCCATGTCACCCGACAGGCTAACTACATTGTCCTTGTTTTCAATCAGTTTGAGTTCCTCTGCAGCCTTCATAATCGCCGAGAAATACGACGTTCCCTCATATATTTCCTTTGGCTCCATAAGCCCCTGCAGCTCGCTCCGGGAAATATCTTTTTTGGATTCCACAATCTTGTATAAGGCAAACACTCTTGCGGGTATTGCTTGCGTTACCATATTTCCAATGAACATACGCTAATTCCTTCCCTATTCTCTATCTGATCACTTTTCCATCTATATCCAGTGAAATGGTTTTTTCAGATGATTTTGATATAGTAAAATCACTGTTTGCAACATGAATCACATGATTTCCTCTTTTTACACATCTTTGAATCACATTATATTCCTCTATTGCACTATCAGGATCATCACTATAAACAGCCATGATCAATCCCGTAATGAGAAAACCATCATCATATTTCAATAAGGTACGTAATTCCCTGTAATTGACATAGATCAGATCTGGATTCAGATTTTCGTAATATCCGATATCCGTATCACTGACAACCACATCCGGTTTATACCGGTCTATCAGGCTTTTTCTTTCATCCTGTGTAATCAGGAGCGCCTCCTTTGTATCTGAAAAGAATATTTCCATATCCGATGATAAGGCTTTCCCCGGTCCTTTCACCTCAACAAGAAGTGGGAACCTGTCAGTCTCATCACAAATTACTTCCTCATGCTGCCCACAACCCGGACAGTATTCAGAGACAAGCGGATAGGTGTCATAAAACATAGAAGACCAGCATAGCATGGATTCTCTTTCTATTGAGCTTCTCATCAAGGCGAAAGCTGACAGGGATTTTGCTGCTTCCTTTTCCCTGATCGAATCAAATAAAGCGTATGTAGTATCTGAATCTACAG
Source organism: uncultured bacterium (assembly GCA_947643595.1). Lineage (GTDB taxonomy): Bacteria > Bacillota > Clostridia > Lachnospirales > Lachnospiraceae > 1XD8-76. The sequence goes on from CANRWP010000017.1 coordinate 43,835, forward strand.
TGATTGCCTCATTTAAGATCTTTATAGTAAAAATGTACTTATTGTTATTGTCCAGCTCAATGGATGAAATGCTGATCATATCATACCTGCTTAACAGCAACAGGACATTGATATTCCATTTTTCATCACTGTCATTCCCTTCTTCAAAGAAGTTGATCCGGCTATAATTAGGTTTTGTCGAAGCAAAAACTGCAATTTCTCCGCCTCTCCACATATTTTCGGGGTTTTTGTACATACTCCACCAGCGTCCCCAAAGCTTCTGCGTCGTTAAAACTTTGCTTACATGATGAAACGCTTTGGAAACATCCTCCTTCTCAATGCACATGACACTCAAAGACGGCAGGCCGTCCCTGCCTCCTCTTCCTAATTCCTGATAATAGGAATCAGGACTCTCCGGAACACACAGATGAACAACGCTTCTCACATCAGGCTTATCGACACCCACACCAAATGCTGAAGTAGCTATCATGATTTCATATTGATTATCGGACCACTTCTCTATCAATTCCAGTCGCTCATCCGATTTGGTATCGCCCGTAAATGTTCTTATATTTAAATAGCCAAAGCGCTGAAAGTATTCCTTCCATTTCTCAGCTTCATAAGGAGCGTTTACATATAAGATCATCGGTTTTGGCATCACATTAACGATATTCAGAGCTTTCCTTCTCTTGTCCTTATATCCATCAGCCATAACCATAACAAAATGCGGTTCTTTTCTTAAAGCATCACATCTGAGTTCAATCCATTTTCCATTTACAGAAAACATCCTTTTCAAAGTGGTTACCGTATCATCCTTGAACGTAGCCGAAAGCAGAAATGTTCGGATATCCGGATTCACCCGCAGCAATTCCTTTCTCCAGGGGCCAATGCACTGATAGTCCACCCTGAAAAAATCTCCCCATGCAACCACGATATGCGACTCATCAATGATGATATTCTTTAAATATCGACTTGTATTTGCTTCATTAATCAATTCCTGGAATTTTTCATTTTTGATCAGTGCTTCCGGTGAAATAAAAAGCAGTCTGGCAGTTTGATTTTTAATAGCTTCCGATATTTCGTTAAACTTCTTGCATCCACTGTAATAATAGAAAATCTCATTGTCAGTTGATGACTTTATATTCTTCCTGGCCACTCTTTTCTGATCTATCGCAAGAGACACCGTGGGTACAATCACGATAGATAACCCTTTTTCCTTATAGCCGACTGCCTGCGTCACCAGACTCTTTCCGCCCCCTGTCGGCATAGAGACCAGAGTCGTGTAACCAGACGGAGTATTCAGTGCACCATACACACACAATTTTTGTTCAATGGATTTGAAATGCTTAAAACCTGTCAGCACATTCACATACCTGTTGGTGAGCAGGCAGTATGGGGAATCCATCGCTGGTAGCGCCGATCCATGGTTTACAAAAACATTCTCCACGAAGCTCTTATATCTGACATAATCAGGAATCTCATAAGTTGCGTAGTACTTCTGTATTGAGGGATTAAAATGAATTCCCAAATGGTTGTTATCCAGAATTCCATGATCATCCACACGCAGCTCGGTTTGAAACGAAAGCATAAAGCTTCTTAGCGCGCTCACATAATCCGAGAGTCCCGCATCGCCAACCTGATATTTTTTAAAGGTGTTAACAAGCCTGACAACCACATTTTCAAGTGCGCTATCAACTGCATTCACATCACTATCATATTCGGGAATGTAGTCATCAACCTCACCGTTAATAAACCTTTCTATATGATCTATGATCCGTGCTTTTTCCATCACTTTTTCACCAGCCACATATAGCATGCGGATTCCATTCTTATGATAGGTTTACACAAGCTATTGTATATTATCTCGTATTGCTTCTTCATAAGTTCCATAGACTCATCGGATTTTATGCCGTAATAATCCGCTTTTGCTTCGTGCGTCGAAAGAATCTGGTCTATCATTTCTTTTGCCCCTGATATATTGGATTCTCCCTTAAATTTCTCAAATGCTTTTTTCCTGGCAATCTTGCCGCCCTGCGTTACAAGCTTTTCCCAGCGTTCTTCAGGAAAATGCGATCGGAACCAGTCAATATTAGAGCATTTGTACTTCTTAGGAATGTTCAAAAAGCTATTGCCAAATCCACGTCTTCCTAAATGCTCAATTGTATCAACCTGATTAAAATACCCGGTCTGTGCTATTCTTCTATGTTCACTTAAAACCATTTTTACCGGAATGTCTGCATATGCCGTAAACGCAACAGGTATCACCTGAATGAAAGTTGCAAGGTACTGCCTGAACAAACCCAACGCATATAAAGATATTCCCTCATCTAAAAGCAATCTCTCATTCGGTTCCACAGAAAACGTGTAAATAAAGCCTCTCCATTCGATAGAAGATAATGCCGCAATCGCTGTCGCCATCCCCTTATAGGAGTGCATTGCATTGTCCGTGATACAGTCAAATATCTCGTCTCCAGGTGCATAAAAATGAATATAATCATTCTTGATTGCAACATCCCGGTCAAAAGATCCTTTGATAATTCTATTATTCCTGAAGACATTTATTTGCCTATCTTCTGCCAGACCACGCTGCACCCTGATTGCAATTTCATTTTGCTTTTTATTCAAATAGTTATCCCAGCTCGGCGGTATCAGAAAAGAGTTTTGTGCTGATCTGATGGAGAAATTGTTTTCATCAAACGCAACCAGTCCGTTATCTTTGTTCTGATGTACTGTTCCAAACCCCGCCAAAGACGCCCAACTCATCATAGTTTGCGCGAACAAGGCATTCTCATTGAATTGATAATTCGATAGCAGCCGTTCAAGCTGATTATATAATGGTTTGTATCTTAACGCCGCCGTATCAAAGATCTGTTCTCTCTGAACAGTTTCTCTCATCTGGCCGGCTTCCCTGATCAATTCCGGAACAAGTCTATATAATCCAAACTCAAAATCTGTGCGGATTGAGTCGATAATCTTATGATTGATGTCATTCATTATGATTTCAAGTCCGCTCAAAGACTGACCAAATACGTTCAGGCCCTCATTCCAGAAATGAAACAGCTGATCCTCATAACTTTCGACCGTATGGATAACTACAGATGTTACAGGAATCTGAACATCCCTTCCCATGCGGTCAAGTCTTCCTATGCGTTGCTCAACTGTATTGATATTCCATGGTAAATCTACATGGATCACATAGTCTGCAATCTGAAGATTTCTCCCTTCACCGCCAGATTTATCACAGAGTAATATTTTGCATGTCGAATCCGATTGAAATCGGTATATATTGATCTCGGCTTCATCTCTGTCCATATTTGTAGAAAAGGAAACCACTTCATCTCCAAATGTGTCATAAAGCACTTTGCCGTAAACATCAAATGTCTCGACATGATCAGTAAACACAACAACCTTCTTATCGAGAAGCTCCGTCTCAATATAGCTTACAATCTTTACAAGACGTGAAGGATGCGATTCCACATCATCCAATGCTTCTGTCATGCTTTGCAGTATTTTATCCTCATCTTCCACCCAGCGGTCAGCACTTTTCCACACATTTTCCGGAATGGAAGTGTTATTCCCGTATATTTCCTTTAATTTCGCCCTATATGCCCATGGCGAACTGAAAAACGCTTCCAGAACCGGTCGAATCTCCTGTTCAATCTCTGCCGATTTGATCTCACCCTGATTTTGAACAATCCATTCCTTTAAGGTTCTGTATGCCTCATACTCATAATAATTGACGCTGTCGCCGAGGGAGTATGTAATCTCCACTAACCGTCTTTCAGCAAATTCTCCGCCTTCATCCTTTGGATAAACCCCGAGAATCGCTCTTCTTCCTCTGATAATGCTTCTTTCAATCTGGTAATTATCGCATACATAGGAAATGGCCACTTGCATATCATACAGACCAAAATCTTCCTTATCCGTATCAATAGCAGCTATCATCTTATTCAGCGTAGCATCTCCGATTAAATCAGAAAGATCATTCAGAGTTTCCTCCAACTCCTCAAGCTGATCCTGCACATCTTCATTCTCATGCGGATCTTCTTCCTCTACTTCCGGGAGCAATTCATTTCTTAAACTGTCAATATCATCAAGCAAAGAATGTGTAAGTTGCGCAATCTGGTTCTGTTTATTTACAAGCTCCGTAAACTCCTCTATACCGATATCATCATAGATGGAAGGTTGAATCAGTCTCAGGAGTTTGAGATATTCCTCCTTACGTTGCTGTATAGGAGTTGCGCTTAATAATATGATGTTTTCGGCATTTCTGCTTAGAGTGTGGACTTTTTCATAATCATCCGATTCTCTTATGCAATTGTGCACCTCGTCTACAATTACGAAATCCCATCTGGTATTGCAATCAGCCGCCTCTAATTCTTCAATTGTCTCAATCGAAAGAAAATGATCGTTCTCGTTCTCCCCTTCCAAAATTCCGAATTTGAACAAAAGCTCTGTTTTCCACTGAGCAACCAGGGCACTCTGAATAACAATCAATATATTCTTTTTTGCTTTGTTACTCAGAAAAATCTTTAATATGGAGCATGCCTCAATCGTCTTTCCCAAACCAACTTCGTCTGCCAGCATATACCTGCATTTTTCAGTCTGCAAACATCTCATGATCGTATTTACCTGAAATGCTTTCAGGTAAATCTTACAACCAGCCAGTTCTTTAAATCCAAAAATGGAATTATCTAGGATATTCATTGTATCCTTAACAATCTGCCTTCCAAGATACCAGCATGGATTCTGGAATTCGTATTTGACAAGCTGATGAACCGGATCAGCAGCTCCCGAAAAAAAGGATGCCGTAAGTTTTTCCTCATTTACGCACAGATATTCCTTACTGCAGCTGTCCTGAATATAATAATCAAAGCCCTCGTCTTCCCTGGTCTTATACTCTACCACAACAGCAGTCTTTCGCCCATACATGACCTGCGCCCCTTTGAAAAGGTGACAGTGATCCAGTGCAGAAATCGGGGCCTCCCTTACTCCATCAGGAATATACTCAAAAAACTTTCTATATCCAAACGGATCCGAAAACGAAATATGGGCCGTCTCATTGAACTCATTCACACTGACGACTTTCCCTGTCGCAAAAATTCTGGGATCCTGTGGGTATTCACAGTCAATCGGACACCTTACAAAGACTCCTTCTTTTATCATCATGGTACCTCATTACTTACTTCCTGCTCGTTCTGAATATCTCCAGGCATATATCTTTGTCTGCGCATTTATCGCATAAAATATTATACGATCTCCGGTATTTATCCCGATTGAGATTCTCGTCGCTCAACGTATGATCCACCTCAGCCTGCGTTGAATTCTTAAACACCTCACTAAATGCTTTATCTGCTGCCTTACTGCCGGGCACAGAAAGGAAGTTCTCACGCTTTAGCATATAATCAATTTCTTTATCCTTAATACTCGTAAATTTCCCGCGGAATACTGCTTTTTTCTCTATATAATCTTCTGCCATATTGATAGCGTCTATCTTATCTGAACGATTCATAAACGGAAAATCAAATGTCAATTCATCCATCTGTTCAGTCAGGTATTTCCTCACCATGTTTTTCACATAAGTCTTTCCCGAAAATTCCTTTCTTGCCCGGTGTTCCAGCAATACGGTCAGATACAACTTTAAAAGGAAATCATCTTTGTAGACAGATTTTCCTTCAATAACCGTCTCCAGCAGGAACCGGTAGCTGCATAATCTGTATTTCATCAGGTCATATTGCGAAAACTCTCTGTACAGCGGTTCTTCCACCGTTATATAACTGTCATTCTTCTTTGCGGCATTCGGAGTATCCAAAATATACGGCTTAGGGGTTGCATTAAGCACTTTTAGCAGATAATACAGGTCATTTTCCTGATCCGGCGCATTCTTAATATAACTCAGCTTTATCTTACATTTACTGAACGCAAGCCCATACACTAACGCATAGCGTCTGAAATTCTTATACTCCAAACGCGAAGTAACATACACCTGGTATTTCCAATCTACCGGTGCCTGCGCAACTTCAAAAAAATCTATGTCAAGCGGCCATGGAAATTCATCCCTATGTGTTATACTCATATCCTGGTCAGACAAACAGGCAAAGTGATAGATCTTGTCCTGATCCCTGGAATACTTTCTTAAAACATCTCCGTCAATTTGTTCAAAATTTCTGGCAATCCACCGCGCTCCCTTTCCTTCTTTCGGAACCTGCTGAAGATAGAGTTGCATCGTTTCTCTCAGACAATCAAAGGACGCCTTCGCTTCCACACCTTGAACCTCATTCAGATGTTCCAAAACTCTTTGTACAATTTCCCTGAATTCAGAATCGATATCTTCTTTCGTCAGCACCTGTTTTACCAGCACGTCCGTCACTTTATCATAAAATGCCTTGAAATCATTTTCCTGATCACTGAAATCCCTGAAAAAGGTATCTGCCACTTCATTCAATGCCTTTAAAGCCATGATCAGATTATCAATTTCATCAGGACTTACATCATAATACTCGATTCGGGATAGCTCTTTTGATTCAGAAGAATCCGAATCCATATCTTCTATTCTCTCTTTTAATTTCTTTAACTTTTTGATGATTCTCCTTATGGTCTTTTCATCTTGAAAATACAGTTTGCACTTATCGAAGGTGGTAACAACTTGCCCTTTCCTTCCTTCAGCAATGATCCCGCAGGAAAGGCATTCATAAATATCATTGATATCCCGGATCAGCATTCCTTTAGACTCTGCATCCCATAAAATTGTTATTGCAATAAAGAAATGTCCAATCGGATAATCCAGAAAATTGCGCTCCCCAAACTGTTCTGGAAAGTATATCTTCAGGATATCATTTACATTGCTGTTAGCTGCATAAATTTGCTCATCCATGTAATACAGTGCGGAACGTGAATAATTGTCCTTCGACCTCTCTACTTCGGCTTTTTCAAACTTTTTAGCAATATATCCCGCAAACTCCGTCTGATTATCAAACTGGGTTACTTCAATCTGATCAGAATAGTCAATCGTCGCCGTACTTCCGGCAATCATAGCTGCAATATTATCCGCAATACGTCCTCCCTCAAAATCCTTACTGTGATCGTAAAAATTTTGAGGCGAAAAGGTAATCTTACTCTCAAACCAGGAGTATACATTCAACCATGTCTGGTATACGTTTTTATAATCCGGAACATAATTGAACAGAATGAATACATTTTTGTGTACACCCAGCATCTCAATAGACTTCAGCATAATCGGAGAAAACTGATGGATTCCATGTACAATGACCGTGTCTTTTTTAACCTCCGCAAGTCGTTCCGGATTACTCTCTTTGTAGGATGCGTCACGCAACGCATCTTCCATTGTCTTTGTAATAGATGCATCCATTTCCTCCACAGTAAATCCGTCTTTCAGTGAAAAGAACTTATTACGAGTTCTTCGCAGTTCTCTGTATATTTCGACCACACATTTCTGCTCATAAGTTAACGCCGCATCCTGTATGTAATCCGGATTCATACATAACTCAAACATAATCCTGATGCTCTTTACTACATACGCCCGATTTCTTTTAAGAGACAGCCTGATATCCTCTATATTTATATCCCCAGCAATCAATTCATCAAAAGCCATATACCCTATAAGATTATCTACCACCGCCCTCTGATTGATTTCAGTCGCGGAACTCTCCCACTCATCATACAAGATATTTATAAATCTTGTTATGGTTGTAAGCTTACCTTTAAAAAAGTCCTTCTTATACTGATCACACAAACCATTGGCCAGAGTTTGCGAAGCGCACAAATGAAATCCGTTTTTTATAAATCCCCAATAGGGTTCTCTATGTAATCTATAAGGATTGCTGTATGTATAAATGACTATTGCCATGAATCGCTCACCTCCAGATACCGTCCCCAGCTGTTCTCTATATCAGTATCTACATCCCTTAACCACACAACATTTCTGATTGCTCTTGTCAAAGCAACATAAAGGATTCTCGATTCCTCGCTTATCTTCTCATGAATTTCTGTCTTTTGATCAAATCCGCTGCTGAAATCGGAACCCTTCCTATCATAAGAAAATCCGTATGATACTTTGCCATCCACGATATTGACGTTTAGTCCTCCAACATTAATATTGGAGATATCTTCATTGGTAAACGGCAGAATAACTGTGCCATATTCCAATCCCTTTGATTTATGGATCGTTGTGCATACCACTTGAATTTCATCAGACGCCAATGCTTTATTACGCGATGCTTCCTCCTGATGAGTAGTGATATTAATCTTAAGGAATTCACCGATCAGATTGACCGTAAGATATTCTCTGGAATATCTTCTTGTGATTTTTTCGACAAGACATTCATAGTTTTCCCTGTATGCCCTTCTTTCATCGTCCCCATAACATCTTACCCAGGGCTTTGAGGCTTCATAAATATCACGAAGTGCAACCAGCACAGGCCTTGATTCAAAATCTGTCACGATCTGCTGCCAGGTCTTACCCATATGCAACATAAAGTATTCATTCAAAATCCTGATCAGTTCATCTGTTTTATTTGCGTCTTCATACCCCGATATCTTAGCCAGGTTAATGTCCAGATGCACATAGTTCGACCGTATCAGATTTGCCAGGTAAACCTTATTGCGTGGATGCGTAATCGCCATAACAAGCTTATACAGATCCATTGTTGACGGCAGCCTGTATAAATCTCCGCCCTCCGTTACTTTAATCGTAACTCCGGCCTTTTCAGCTTCCTTAAGGATGTTACTGATCTGCCAATTATAACGCACAAGAATAGCAATCTTCTTTTCCTCAGGCGAAAGCTTGTGCGCTTTACTGATTATCTCAAGCTTTCTGATCTGATTGTCTATCTCCTTAAACAGATCATCATACATGCTTTCTTTGTTTTTGCTATGTATATCCAGCTTGCAGAGGATCTGCGCCTCATCATATTCTTTTCTTTCTCTGTTCTTCAGCCTGTCCCGCAGTTCCTCATATGGAAGGATTTGTTCATTTCCCATCTCAGAAAACACAGAATGAAATCTGTCAAGCAATCTGCAGTCAGTCCTGTAATTCCGGTTTAATGTATATTCTATCCATTTGCCAACGCCATTTGTTCCAGTAACCTTTTCAAAAGCACTCAGGGTAGCCCCTCTGAACCTGTAAATGCTCTGTTTGAGATCACCAACAACAAATAACCGACACTCCGATCCAAATATCCTCTGCAAGCCGGTTATCGTTTCAATCTGGGCATCATCCGTGTCCTGAAATTCATCCACAAAAACATATTTGAATTTATGACCCTGTCCCGTCAATTTCCCGGAATCCACAAGATTATGAATCTGAATCATACATTCTTTAAGACCGATCAGGTTCTTTTCTTTAAGCTGAAGGGCATACTGCCTTTCAGCCCTCATGATCACTCGTTCAATCAGTTCGTTGAAATATGGCATACTCGCCGGAGGATTTCCGAAATCACTTATACTCAGATCCTTTATGTCAATACTGCGGTCATATAATTTCCCGCTAAATGAAATCAGCAGTTCTTCGAGTTTATAGATCGGCATCACCAGCTGGTGCACAAAATCTGGATTTTCGTCATCCTTCTCCAGAAGATATTCGTTCAAATATTGGTGATACAGTTGCTGCCTGTTGTATGTTTCGCTTGTGACCTGACTATCATATCCCAGCCCCATTCTCATACAATCCTTCTGAAGCAAAGAAATCGCAAATTTGTGGATCGTTGAAATCTGGATTTGGCTCATCTCTTCAATCAGACGCATATACTTCTCGTTTGAGGTGAGAATAAAATAATTCATGAACATCTTTTTCAACCTGATCTTCATGTTATCTGCTGCATCTTTTGTAAATGTGATCATAGCAATTTCGCCGCTAATATCGACCACCGCATCCGCAGTCTTATTACAGAGATATGCCACACGTGACACCATCGAATATGTCTTACCGGTGCCGGCACCTGCTGTAATCAATATATTCCTGTCCGTTGGTGCATGCTCTATTTCATACTGCTGAAAATTAAAATCTGTCTTGTCCGACAGTTTTCTTAATATCCCTTCTTCCTCATCAGTCAACACTCCCTCTTCAATCAGGAGATCCTTTTCCACACAGGTGTTCAGATCAGGAACAACTTCAATCTCGCAGTTAAATATGCTATAGCTTTTCTTAACTGTAACATCCTCCACTTTCCAGGTATCAATAACAAGATCCTTCTTATTCGGTCGGATTTTTCTTTCTATGAACCTCACTTCAAGTTCTTTAACGATTTTCTGCATCGCATCATTAGATGAAACAAAAACGATTTCTTTGATACCCCTGAAGTATTCCTCTGCAATCTCCACTGCATCTTCGTCATGTAGACCATTTTTGAAGATTCTCAACCGGGAATATCCGGGATTCAGCGACTGTTGTTCTGCTTTCAAGTCATAATTAGGCTCAAAGTGATGGCGTATTAAAGCCAGCATCTTAGGGTCAAGATCATCGTGCTTTGCACCTTTATCGATGGTATATCTCTCATTAAACTTCTGGTATAATTTCAGAGCCTCTGACAGATCTTCACTGAAAATCGTTTCATTTGACTCAGATACAATATTGAGTCCTTTCGCAAAATATTCACTTTCGGATATAAAGGGATAACACACGAAACTCATCACCAAAGGATTCATTCCCAGCTCTCGCTGAATTTTCTTCCGCAAATCAAACCGATAGCCCCTAGCTTGTCCACGAGGACTATCTTCCGGATTTTCCGCTCCAGCCAAAAATATCGTATTTGCATCTATAACATTCAATATCCCATCCGAATTCCATCCTTTAACTTCAACGATAAAAAGCCCCATATTGGGAGAAATCACACAAAAATCATACTCGCGCCCATTGATACTTCTTGTATTATAAACAACCCAGTCAGATGGAAGATTCTTGTAAAAATCGTGCCAAACCTTCTTCTCGCCCTCATATTTGGGTTCCTTATCAATCATCTTTGCCATTAACTCACCCCGCTTCAGTCATCGACAGCACTTTTCCCGCTATTTACCCATTCATCAATCTCAAATATACTTAAATTTTCAAAAACGTCCAATCTTATGTGCGGGAACTTCATTTTTGGGGCCTCTGATCCAACTTCTCAACGTAACAGGTTTGATTCCCAGATACTCTGCCGCTTCATCCAAACTGATATATTTTTCGCTTTTCAGTGTATCCATATGCTCTCCTTGAAATTTCAACACTATTATAAACTATCAGTTTTTATAATAGCAGATAAACATAAATAGAACAACATAGTTGACTGCTATTTGTTTATATTTCATTCCATTCAATGCAAACCAGAACAAAGCAATCAAGTTGGAAACAATGACCAACCGCCGTCCTCTCACGGTGTAAGACAGCATTTTAATTGTATTTGCGGCGACTGTGCCGCTGTAAATTAAAACCTCAACTATAAGTTGAAAATGAAAACTCCTACAGCGTACATGGTAAATATCCCCTAGCCAGAGTGTCACCCTCTCCTCATAATCAAATCCGACTCTTTTAACTCAGATTTATGATATACTGCTATGATACGATTATTTACTATCTTTTTCCAGCTAAATAGATCTCTTTTTGAGACTCCTTAACAGCACTATGCTTTAATTCGCAATAAACCAACTTATCCCATAGTCTTCTGAATATACACATTCTCCCCATCCAAAAAGTAAGTCACCGGTTTATTATAAAGTTCATTGATTGCTCGAATACTCTCAACAAACGCCTGTGTCACGTTGACTCTATTCTGAATAAAGTTCTCCATAGCCTCCACAGTACGCTTCTCTTCCCGACCTCCCAATTTACCGCTTGCCTCGATCAAGTTCTCATCCAACTGAGATTTACTGATAACCGGAACTTTTGCAATCGTATCACCTATAAATCTGCTCGCATTAGCCAGACCGCTCAACATACCTGTCTGAATAGAAGATTTTGAATAGCTCTCCATCAAATTATAGCATTCCGTATAGAGACTGCGGTATTGGTAAGAATAATCAGAAATACGCTGCTCAATGCTGTTCAGGTAGCCCTCACTGAAATTTCCCAGCAGCATCACTTCCAAAAACGCAGAATAAGCGTAGAGATACAATGCCAAACGATAATCCCCGAACTGCGTCTGCAACTTTTTCAGCATACTTTTAACTTCCTGATCACTGTGGATAAAGGAACGTTTTTTCAGACTTTTGACAATCTGTTCGCGGTACAGTACAATACTTCCCTCCGCTTCTTTCTTTATCTGCTGAACAAGAATGTGCTTATTCGTCTTGTACGTGTCATTATCCCAGTTATATTTGAAATTGCTCATAACATCATTGAGAACATTGAAATTCCCCTGCAATATCGCCCGCTCTTTTTCTTTCAGAAACTCCAGTATCTCCTCCTGCGTTTCCTGAATGGCATCAAGCTTTTTTTCAATATTCAACAGAGCCGCCGCCATAAACAGCATGGTAGGATCGCAGGCAAGCGCCGTCATTCGTGCCTGTCCGCCCCCGACTGTCCCTGTTGCAGATTTCAGCGAACCAATAAAGCCTTCGCTGGTTGAAAACATTTGCATCCCTTTTGTATTGACATAATAAATACCGGAACCGCCACCTCCTGTGATCGCAGTTTGAATTGCCGTAGTAAAAGGTTGAAAAGCAACTCCAAGTGCAGACAGGTCTTTCAGTGGAATTTTAGCTGCACTGGTCAAAGACATGTCCGAATCTGGCATGCTTAAAATACTTTCTATATCTGGTATAACCTGTAATGACGCATCCCGCTTCCCATGAGGTCAGCCCCATATGCTCTTTTTCGGCATCCGCCCGTTGGTAAACAATTTCTGCCGCTGTATGTTTGTGTGCCGCCCAATGCATTTTATTTTGTACCTGTTTGAAGAATAAAGCAGACGCTTCTGCAGAGGGATCGTAATCAATGCTTGTAGCATAGATTTCCAACACCTTTCTCCAAAAGACTTTCTCCGAAGAACGAATATCCCGTATACGAGCCAACAACTCATCAAAATAGTTCCCTCCGCCCAATCGTTTCAGACGGTCGTCATCCAGTGCAAACCCTTTTTTCATATATTCTTTCAGGATGGAGCTTGCCCAAATACGGAACTGTGTGCCACGCAAAGATTTCACACGATAGCCAACAGAAATGATCACATCCAGATTGTAATAATCAACCTGATAGGTTTTTCCGTCTGTCGCAGTTGTTGCAAAATTTGCAACAACTGAATTTTTGTCTAATTCGTTTTCCGAAAATATATTTTTTATATGCCTTGATATCGTCGATTTATCCCGCTGAAACAACTCTGCCATCTGATCAAGCGACAGCCAAACCGTATCCTCATCAAAGGTGACTTCAATTTTTGTGAGTCCATCTTCGGTTGTATACATAATAATATTTGAATCATTCATTTTCCGTATTCTCCTTGCGAATGTTTTCATGCCGAATATAATGCTCCAAAAGATGGAGCACATATTCCAGTGCATGGCGGTTGTCTGATTCCAAATCCGTCACTGTCCGATAAAATATTCTAAAAACTTGTACAACGCGTAAGACCATTTCCTCAAACCATATCAATATCCCATCTCCGGATATTGATGCTTATGCATAATATTCTGAGAAAATCAACTACCCCGGTGCAAGCACTCAAGCACTGTGAGGGGCTCCTACGTCGCACCCTCACAGCACTTGCCTTTTTCGCTCGCTCCGCTCCCTCAAAAGCGGGGTATGGATGCTTCCCTGTTCCTACCTCTACTCATAGTCATACAGGCTCAGTTGTCCCTCTATCTCATTATTTCGATATAGTTTCTTATACTCATTTCCCTGATTCTTTACATAATTTGCTATTACTTTTTCATTCCCTTTCTCACTCACTGTTGATACATAATATCCCGATGACCAGAATTTTCCTCCCCATAATTTCTTCTTTACTTCCGGGCATCTCCTGAATACTTCTTACATTGTGTGATTTGTGGATAGCTTCACTCAATCTACACTTCTCCTTTTTCTCTACATTGTATCATGCTTTTCTTTCCTCTTAAAGTTTCCTTGCGCCCCAAGGGGCGGGGAATGTACCCACATATTCATTCAAAGATCAACATCCCGAAACAGTATCTTCTCCCCCTCGCGGACCACCTCTATATAATGATGCTTACTGCTCTTGGCATACTGCAAGCCCATATAAGTATCCTGCG
>CANRWP010000018.1 GCA_947643595.1 uncultured bacterium
GTAGAGCACTTGACTTTTAATCAAGTTGTCCGGGGTTCGAGTCCCCGGTGGCTCACGGCGAAAAACGTTTGAAACCGCAGATACGGAATTTCGGGCGTTTTTCTTTTGCTTTCATAAGAGGAGGATATTATTATGGAAGAAACGACGGTAAAAGAAAACAAGATGGGCGTGCTGCCCGTCAATAAACTGCTCGTCACGATGTCTCTGCCAATGATGATCTCCATGCTCGTGCAGGCGCTCTACAATATTGTGGACAGTATCTTTGTGGCGCGGATCGAGGAGAAAGCGTTGACGGCGGTATCTCTCGCGTTTCCGATACAGACGCTGATGATAGCGGTGGGCGTAGGGACGGCGGTCGGCATCAACGCGCTGCTGTCGCGGTTTTTGGGAGAAAAGGAGTTCGGGAAGGCGGATACGGTTGCAAAGAACGGTATTTTTCTGGCGTTGCTCAGTTACCTGCTGTTTTTGCTGATCGGCATTTTCGGCGTAAATATCTTTTATGCCAGCCAGACGACGGACGCGGTGATCACGGGATACGGTGAACAGTATCTGACGATCATCTGTGTGGCGTCTCTCGGCATATTTATGCAGTCCACCTTTGAGAAACTGCTGCAGTCCACCGGAAAGACCTTTTATACGATGATCACGCAGGGAACCGGAGCGATCATCAACATTATCCTGGATCCGATTCTGATCTTCGGCTATTTCGGAATGCCGGAGATGGGCGTGGCGGGCGCTGCCGTGGCCACAGTGATCGGGCAGTGTGTGGCGGCGGCCATGGCTGTCATAATGAACATTCGGGTGAACGAAGAGCTCCATATAAACATGAAGGGATTCAGGCCTGACGCAAAAGTTATAGGACAGATCTATATGATTGGGGTGCCTTCCATTATCATGCAGGCGATCGGTTCTCTGATGACCTACGGCATGAACCGCATTCTGATCGCTTTCACGGATACGGCGACAGCGGTGTTTGGCGTGTACTTCAAACTGCAGAGCTTTGTGTTTATGCCGGTGTTCGGTCTGAACAACGGCATGGTGCCCATTCTAGCCTACAACTACGGGGCGGGCAGCAGGGAGAGAGTCGTCAAAACATATCGGTTGTCGGTTTTTTATGCGGTGGCGATCATGTCGGTGGGAGTGGTCCTTATGCAGTGCATTCCGGACAGGCTTCTTCTGTTGTTTGACGCTTCGGAGACGATGCTGGGCATTGGCGTGCCGGCGCTGCGGATCATCAGCACCTGCTTTCTTGTGGCGGCGTTCTGTATCGTGACGGGCTCGCTGTTTCAGGCGCTCGGGTACGCGTGGTACAGCATGATCAATTCCATCTGCAGACAGCTGGTGGTGCTGCTTCCGGCGGCCTATCTGCTGGCGCTCACCGGGAAACTGCAGAATGTGTGGTGGTCCTTCCCGATCGCGGAGGTGATGTCGGCTTCCGTGACGGTGTTCTTCCTGGTGCGGATGTGGAAAAAGGTGATCGTCCACATCGGGGAATAAGCAAAAGCTTTCTTGACAGAATAAAGAGTTGGTTGCTATACTGAAAAAGCGGCGGGTGATAAAACCTGCCGCCCATATATGCGGTTATGGCGGAATTGGCAGACGCGCAGGATTTAGGTTCCTGTACTTTACGTGTGTGGGTTCAAGTCCCACTAACCGCAGGAGGAAGTCTCACACTACATGTCCGTAGTGTGGGATTTTTGGCTTTCTTAAAGAAATTTTAATATTTTACCCCGTTTATTATTCATAAAAGTTCTACTAAAATGTGTATATACCATTTATTGCAGCAATAATTGATACGGACAGCAGGGAGAAAAGACCGAAAGGAAGATGAGGGGATTTGATATGGCGAACATACTGGTATGCGATGACGAGAAAGATATTGTCGCAGCGCTGCAGATCTATCTGGGCGGCGAGGGATATACGGTTTTGACGGCGGAAAACGGCAGGGAAGCGGTCGGGGTCGTGGAGAAGGAGGATGTGCATCTTGTTCTTCTTGATATTATGATGCCGGTGATGGACGGCATCACGGCGATGGCGAAGATCCGGGAGATATCCAATGTGCCGATCATCATGCTGACGGCGAAGGGGGAGGATGCGGATAAAGTACTGGGGCTGACCGTGGGAGCGGACGATTATGTGACAAAGCCGTTTCAGCCGGTGGAGCTGCTCGCCAGGGTGAAGTCTCAGCTCAGGAGGTATATGATGTTGGGGGGCAGCGCGCCGAAGGCGGAGAGCCTTTCCATCGGCGGCATCGAGATGGACGACAGGGCGAAGGAGGTCACGCTGGACGGGGAGAAGGTGCCGCTTACCCCCACAGAGTTTGATATTTTGAGGCTGTTAATGCAGCATCCGGGGGAGGTCTTTTCCCCGGCGAAGATATACAGCGAAGTCTGGAAGGATAATCCTTACGGGACGGAGAATACGGTGGCGGTACATATCAGGCACCTGCGGGAGAAGCTGGAGATCAATCCGGCGGAGCCCCGCTATCTGAAGGTTGTCTGGGGCCATGGCTACAAGCTGGAGGCGCCAAAGGAGCGGCGGTGAGGAGGATGACATGAATAAAAATAAATGGAAAAGTAATACAGGATGGAAGATCGGGCTGGCTGCCATTTCATTTGTGATGGCGGCGGTGGTGTTTTTCAGCGCAGCGGCGGTTATTGTGATCGGTGCTATGGGAGCGTACGAACGTTCAAAAGAGGAAGCTCTGGAGAGACATTATGAGGCGTACAGCAATATCTATGCGGTGATGGCGATGGCAAACAGGGAGTCGCCCCTGATGCAGGAGGAGTTGAATAAGACGAATTTCCGATACGGCATCATCAAAGATGAGGATCTGGGGGCGGAGGAGATCGCGGATATCAGCGACATCAAAAAGATTTCGGATCCGGCTGCCTACGAATATTATAACTTTGATACCATGCCGTCGGAGGATGCGATAGAGAATGGGGAAGTCCGTGTGCAGGAGTTTGAGATCGGAGATGGGACCCAATATGGCTGGGACTGTCGTCTGTTCGGGTACGCCAATGTATATGAGGAGTCCTACGCCTATGCGGAGAGCGTCTATGAGTCGGCGGAGCCGATCATCGGCTACTACTACAATGTGATCGACGGTATCTTCTACTATGAGACCGAGGAGGAATTCTACCGGGTGGATGAGGTGGGTTTATTTGTTGGAAACGGCGATATGAAGATGCGGTTTAAATATGACTCCGGGCAGGGCGCCTACTATAATATGGACCGGGAAGAGTGTGTGGTGAAGGACTACTATCTGACATTCAACAAGTTTGATGATTATTCGGGACGGTCCTGGGAGACCTGGAATACGATCACGCTGGACGGCGTGGAGCTTGGCCACACCGATATCCGATTTGTCAACGAGGAAAATACGGAATCCGGAGAGATGCGCGGAAAGCCCATCTCTGACAGATATTATTCCTACAGCGACGGGAGCGGAATGCTGACAGTCCGGTCGGATAAGGAGGAATTTGAGGAGGAGAAAAGAAGCGAGTCGGTGCGCTACTGGGTGATCTCCGAGGTGCGGGATCCGCTTGTGAAGACGGGGATCCACGATAACTTCCTGGAGGGCGATCTGTTTGAGCAGGCAGTGTTTGTGACAGATTTTGCGTATGCGTGGCGGTATCCGGCCATCGCCATATTAATCATTTCGATCATTCTCTGGATCGCATCGACGGTGCTCGTACTGGTCATGGCAGGGCATAAGGGGAGTTATGCCGAGGCGGAAATGCAACAGGGAGAAGAAGCGGCAGAGGGAGATATCCTGTCGGAACCGGAGGCAGGTGCGGAAAGGGTCTGGGTGGATGCGGTAAAGCCGGGGTTCTGGCAGAAGATCCCCCTGGATGTGGAGACGGTCCTGATCGCACTGCTTGGCTGTCTGTTTATAGTGGTCGGCCTGGAGATGACTTATTACGGACTCAGTCCGTGGAATATCACGATCGCTGTGCTGTGCTTCGTGGGCTGTTATCTGATCAGCTTTATCTGGCTGGTGGATTTTGTGATACGTGTGAAGCTGCACAAATGGTGGCGTGGGACGCTGGCTTACAGGATCCTTGCGTGGATCTGGAAGAAATGTAAGAAAGTTCTGCGGTATATCGGCAGGGGCTTTCGGTTTTTGCAGGAGAATCTCTCTCTCCTGTGGAAAGCGATCCTGATTTTGGGCGGCGTCAGTCTGTTGGAGTGTTTCGGGATCGCGGTGACGGCGTTCAGTCCGGAGATGGAATTGTGCATCTGGTTTCTGTACCGCGGCGCGACGTTGATCCTGATCCTGGTCGGCATTGTGCAGGCGAATAAGTTGAAGGAGGGCGCGGAGAAGCTGGCAAACGGAAGTTTGCAGGAGAAAATCGATACGGCGAAGATGTTCTGGGAGTTCAAAAAGCACGGGGAGGCGTTAAATTCCATCCACGATGGGATATCCCTGGCGGTGGAGAAGCGCATGCAGAGCGAGCATTTCCGGACGGAGCTGATCACCAATGTGTCCCACGATATCAAGACGCCGCTGACATCGATTATTAATTATGTGGATCTGCTGCAGAAGGAGGAGATCGACAACGAGAAGGCGAAGGAGTATCTGGAGGTGTTAAACCGCCAGAGTGCAAGGTTAAAAAAGCTGACGGAGGATCTGATCGAGGCGTCCAAGGCCTCTACGGGCAGTATGCCGGTGAAGATGGAAAGTCTGGAGCTGGGAGTGTTTCTGACGCAGACCGTGGGAGAGTTCGAGGAAAAGATCCATGCGGCGGGACTCCGCATGGTGATGCACAGGCCGGAGACAGAAATTTTTGTGAACGCTGACGGCAGACATCTGTGGCGGGTGGTGGAGAATCTGGTGCAGAATATCTGTAAGTACGCGCAGTCGGGGACGAGGGTGTACATTGATCTGGACGAGACGGAGAAGGAGGCGGTGATATCCTTCAAGAACATTTCGCAGTATGAGCTGAACATTTCCGGCAGCGAGCTGATGGAGCGGTTTGTCAGAGGGGATGCCTCGAGGCATACCGACGGCAGCGGGCTGGGGCTTTCCATAGCGGGCAGCCTTATGGAGCTGATGGGCGGAAAGCTGGAGATCGTGGTGGACGGCGATCTGTTCAAGGTAGTGCTGCATTTTCCGAAGTGAGCGGGCAAAAGTATAAAATAGAGAAAGAAAAGGGTGCGATTTTGCACCCTTTTGCTCTTGTTTCGGGTATTACTGTCTGATATAATAGGGAAGGCGGAAGAAAAGCGCAGGAGATTCTTATGAAAAAGATTGTCATGTTTGACGGGGAGATAGAGACCCAGCAGTATTTCACCTATCGGATGAGGGAAGAATTTGAGAGGCTGGGACATGAGGTATATACGTTTAATCTGTCGAAGACGGGCGAGAGCCTGACCGGGCTGATGCGGTTTGTGGAGAAGGGAAACACGGCGCTTGTCTGTTTTAACTTCCACGGGATCACGCCGGGGGATATCTTCTGGCAGGACGGAGAGTGGTTCTGGGACGCTGTGGAGTGCACCTGCTACAATATCGTGGTAGATCATCCGTTTTATTATCACCGCTTTCTGGAGGCGGCGCCGAAGCGGTATGTGCACATCAGCATAGACAGAAAACATGATGCCTATATGCGGAAATATTTTCCGGATAAGCTTCGGATTCCGTTTTTGCCGTTGGCCGGAACGGAGTATCGCCGGGAGGGATATCTGCCGATCCGCGAGAGGAAGGTGGATATCGTGTTCACCGGAAATTATTCTCCGCTGTACAAGTTTGACAAATACATCAATCGGCTGGGCGGCGAGTACGAGGCGTTTTACCGGGGGATCCTGGCGGAGTTGCTAAAGCATCCGGAGCAGACGCTGGAGGATGTGGCGGAGAGACATATCCGCAGGGAGATTCCGGAGGTGACGGAGGAAGAGCTGAAAGAGACGATGAGCAATCTGATCTTTTTAGATCTGTATGCCCGTTCCTATGTGCGGGGGAAGGCTGTGCAGGTGCTGGCGGACGCCGGACTGAAAGTGGCGGTCTACGGGGGCGAGTGGGAGAAACTGCCCTGTAAGCATCCGGAGAATATCATCAACGGGCAGGGGGTGGATTCCGAGACCTGTCTGCAAAAAATTTCGGAGGCAAAGATTTCTCTGAATGTGATGCCCTGGTTTAAGGACGGGGCCCATGACAGAGTGTTTAATACGCTGTTGAACGGCGCCCTGCTTGTCAGCGACGACAGCATTTATCTGCGGGAAATCCTGAGGGACGGCGAGAACTGTATATTATTTAATCTCGAAAATATAGAACAGATGCCGGAGCGGGTGAAATCGCTTCTGGCGGATGAGGAGAAGATGCAGCGGATGGTCGACAGAGGGTATGAGATGGCAAAGACGGCGCATACCTGGGCTCATCGGGCGGATTTTCTCTCGGATCTGATCGAGGACGGCGTGATGGACGATGTATGGAAATAGAAAGAAAGGTGAGAAAAAATGAGCGAAGCATTTTTATTGTTGGCGGGCGGACTGTTGGTGGTGATCATCGCGGTGGTGATCTCCGTGGTAGCTTCCGTGACAGGGACGGTCGCGGCGGTTGTCGATGACGACGAGGAAGACTAAATGATAACGATCAGTCTCTGCATGATCGTGAAGAACGAGGAGCGGATTTTACGGAGATGTCTGGACACGGTGGCAGATCTGGCGGACGAGATCGTGATAGTGGATACCGGCTCCACGGACCGGACGAAGGAGATCGCCGCGGAATATACGAAAAATCTGTATGATTTCGTGTGGACGGGAAATTTTTCGGACGCCCGCAATTTCGCTTTCTCCAAATGTACAAAACAGTATATTTACACGGCGGATGCGGACGAGGTCATAGATGAGGAGAACAGACGGCGGTTTTCGGATCTGAAGCGGGTGCTTCTGCCGGAGATCGAGATCGTTCAGATGAAGTACGGCAATCAGCTCCGGTTTTCCACGATCTACAATTTTGATGAGGAGTACCGCCCGAAGCTGTACAAACGGCTCAGGGAGTTTGTCTGGGAGTATCCGATCCATGAGGCGGTGCGCCTCGAGCCGGTGATCTATGACAGCGATATTGTGATCACTCATCTGCCGGAGGCGCTGCACACGGGCAGGGATATCGCCGCGTTTGAAAAGATGGTGAAAAACGGCGGGTATCTGGATAAAAAGCTTTGCGGGCTCTACGCGAGGGAGCTTTTTGTTTCGGGGTCAAGGGAGCAGTTTGCCGGAGCAAAAGAATATTTTAAATCGGTGATCGAGGAAGAGGGAAGGACGCCTGGAGAGCAGATGGAGGCGTTCTGTATTGTTGTGCGCGCCTGTCGGCTTGCCGGGGATACGGCGGAGTTTTATAAATACGCGATGCGGGCGACGGCCTCCGACGAGGGGATCCCGGCGGAGATCTGCTATGAGCTGGGGTGCTTCTACAGAGAGCAGGGGGATCTGCGGGAGGCGGCGATGTGGTTCTACAACGCGCTGCATGAGACGGAGAGCATATTAAACAAAAAGTGCGGCGGCGAGCTGGCGGAGGAAGGGCTAAAGGCGTGCCAGGGATGAGAAACCGGGACAGGAGAACATATATATGAGCTGGGAAGACGGTGTGAGAAGAGTGGTGCCCTATGTGCCGGGGGAGCAGCCGAAGCAGGCGGGCATCATTAAGTTGAATACAAACGAGTGTCCCTATCCGCCCGCACCGGGTGTGCGGAGGGCACTTGATGAGCTGGACTGCGGCTCGATGCGGCTCTATCCCGATCCGGAATCGGGGGAGCTGGTGAAAGCCCTGGCGGAATATTACGGCCTGTCGGAGAGACAGGTCTTTGTGGGCGTGGGCTCCGACGATGTGCTGGCGATGGCGTTTCTGACTTTTTTCAACACGGGAAAGCCGATCCTGTTTCCGGACATCACGTACTCTTTTTATGATGTGTGGGCGGATCTGTTTCGGATCCCGTATGAGCGGCTCCCTCTGGATGAGGATTTTCGTATCCGGACGGAGGATTACACAGACAGGGAGTGCGGCGGTATCGTGATAGCCAACCCCAATGCGCCCACGGGCATTTTGCTGTCTCTTTCGGAGGTGGAGCGGATCGTCTCCGCGAACAGGGACGTGGTCATCATCGTGGATGAGGCTTACATTGATTTCGGCGGGGAGAGCGCGCTGCCGCTTCTGGAAAAATATGAGAATCTGTTGGTGGTGCAGACCTGTTCCAAGTCGAGGGCGATGGCGGGAATGCGGATCGGGTTTGCCTTTGGACGGGAAAAGCTGATCGGTTATCTGTCGGACTGTCGTTTTTCTTTCAATTCTTATCCGATGAATCGTCCGGCGCTTGCGGCCGGGACGGCGGCGATCAAAGAGGATGCATATTTTCGGAAGATCTGTGATAAGATCATAGAGACGAGAGAGCGGGTGAAGGGAGAACTTATGGAACTCGGCTTTTCTTTTGCGGACAGCAGGACGAATTTTGTCTTTGCGGCGCATGAGCGGGTTCCCGCGCGGGAGATCTTTGAGATGCTGAAAGAAAAAGGGATATATGTCCGCTATTTTGCGAAGCCGAGGATCGACAATCATCTGCGGATCACGATCGGGACGGATGAGGAGATGGACCGGCTGATCGCAGTGCTGCGGGAGTATCTGGGAAAACAGTGATCAAAAAATAGTTAAAAAGGTTGTGAAAGGATAAAGTTAAATGTTTAAAAAGTATGCTTGGGTATTTGTGATTTCGATGGTTCCCCTGATCGAGCTGAGGGGAGCGATCCCGGTGTCTCAGGGGCTGGGACTGCCGATTCTGCCGTCCTATATCGTGGCGGTGATCGGCAACATGGTGCCGGTGCCGTTTATCTATCTGTTCGCCAGAAAGGTGCTGGAATGGGGCGCGGATAAACCTGTTATCGGCGGATTTTTCAGCTGGTGTCTGGAGAAAGGCCATAAGGGCGGCAGGAAGCTGAAGGAGAAGGCGGGAAAGGGACTGTTCGTCGCGCTCTTACTGTTCGTCGGGATCCCTCTGCCGGGTACCGGTGCGTGGACGGGAACTCTGGCCGCGAGTATTCTGGATATGGACTTTAAGTCCAGCGTGACGGCGGTGATGTTGGGCGTGCTGCTGGCGGGTATCATTATGGGCGTAGCCAGCATGGGCGTGTTCGGTGCGCTGGGAGCGGTGTTCTCGTGAGAGGAGAGATATTTCCGGAAATATAGTGGTTTGGCGGGGGCATCACGGCGGTTGATGCTCCTCTTTTTGACCAAAGGGTTTTTGCGGGAATAATCAGGAGGCAGCGGAGAGGTTATCATGATCTATATCGTGGACAATATATCAAACTATTTGATATATCTTTTTATCCTTCATTTCGGTTTCAGGTTAAATCCGAGAAAAAACAGACTTTTTATCGGTGCGTCGGTTTTGATTATGTTGTCTGCCGGGGTTTGCAACGCGTATTTTGATACAAACTCTCCGCTCATCTATATAGTTTGGAGTGTGCTTTCCATATGTTTATTTTTTGAAGACAGATTGTGGCACCTGTTCGCACTGAGCGCTGCTCTTATGTATTTTACCGGGATCATGGATACGTTCAGCGTCATGTTGATACAGGTTGTTTTGATAGGCGGAGGGATTGGCGGCGCGGATATCGCATGGTGGATGGAGCCTGCCTATCTGATCTCCTTTTTGCTGTATCTTTTTGTGTATCTGCGTCTTCTGAAAAAGAATGAGATTTATCTGTGCGATATAGAATTGAAATATAAGATCGCGATTTTGATACAGGGCAGCATTTTCCAGATGTTCTATAATTTTGTTTTTGTCTTTTTCAATGAAAACCATGCAGTGTACGGTTTAGATGCCTATGCGGTTTTTTTTATCAGCATGGCGGGTGCGGTTTATGCCATCTTTCTTACGCTCGGTCTTGCGATCAAAAATATATTGTCGGACAGGCAGAACAGGGAACTGCAGTCTTTTATGCATATGCAAAAACAGCAGTATGATTATCAGCTGCAACAGTCAGAGGCCGTGCGGCGTTTTAAACATGATCTGGTAAACCATATGGGCGTTCTCAGAGAGCTGGTAAATCAAAAAAAGACGGAGGCAGCGAAAGAGTACATAGATACCATCTGGAATCTGCAGAATGAGTTTGATTTGAGGATTCACACAGGGGACAGTTTTCTTGATGTTATCCTGAACTGTTATCTGTATCTGGCGGAAGCGGAAAAGATAGATTTCGCCGTGACGGGAAAACTGACCGGTGAGACAGGCATTGAGATGTTTGACATGACAACGCTGATGGGAAATATCCTGCAGAACGCCGTGGAAGCGGCGGTACAAGCAGATGTTCCCAGAATACGTGTTGCATTTGTAGAGCATAAGAAGGAAATTTTTATTGTTGTCAGCAACAGTGTAGCTAGAAAAATGGAGTTCCCTAAGGGTTTTCTCAGAACATCGAAAACAGATGCGGCAAATCATGGCTTCGGACTGAAAAATATTGCCGCGGTGATGGAAAAATATCATGGCGAATATTATATGGAGTCCGCAGTGGAAAGGGGAGAGGCAATGTTTCAGATGAGTATTGCCATTCCCAGGGATGTGATTCCGCAGGAGATCAGGGTATGAAAATAGGTATCGTGGAAGATGAAGCAATTTGGAGGGATAAGATACAGGAAGTTATCGAGACATATTGCAGGGATAAGGGTATTCCGTTTCAGATCAGTGCCTGCGGCAGCGGAAAAGAATTTATGAAAAATGCGGATGCAGACTTACTGTTTCTGGATATTGAACTGGCGGAGGGGGAGGATGGTTTGGAGATAGCTGAAAAGCTGATGTGTTCCGGGAACCGATGTAAGGTATGTTTGTTGACTTCTCATACGGAACTTGCCAGACTGGGTTATAGAGTGAACGCATTCAGATATATCGACAAAAAACATCTGGAGGAAGTCGAAGAGGCGCTTGCTGCTTTCCTGAAAACCAGGGTCCAGGACCGGATCATTTATTGCAGCGGCACCGCCGGATTTCGTATCGGGATCAACCTGAATGAACTTCTTCTTGTTGAGACATATGGAAGAAAATTGAGATACCTTATGCTTGATGGGAGGGAGCATTTTTGTGAGGAACGGATATCGGAGACGGCGCAAAGCTTATCCCCATTTGGATTTTTTCATATACAGCGGTCCTATATTGTCAATTTGAAATATATTGAAAAGGTAAACAGCCGTGAAGTTGTGCTCTGTAATGGGTTGAAGGTTGCGATCGGAAGGGTTCACAGTAAGGAGTTTCAAAAGGAATATTTTAAATGGAGGATGTGCTTTGCCGATTAATGTGTGTCGTTTGCGCAAAAAGTGTGTCGTTTATACAGATGGTATACTGTTTTTTTCTCAGTGTGGTATAAATAAGATATCATGATAGAAAAACAGGTATCGAGGGAGATGTTTTATGAAAAAAATGATAACGGCAATGGTTATGGGAGTGGCATTGCTTGTACTTTCGGCGTGCGGGCAGACAGAGAGCCCGGAAGAGGCTCAGGAAAACGTGACAGGCAGTGCCGAAGAGTTCATCGACAGCACGGATAAGGTTCAGGGAACACAAGACGATGAGATCGCAGATTCCGTCCATAGTGATCCGGCGGAGGGCAAAGAGGATGTGTTGGAAAGCCTGACGGGAGAATATGAGTATCTGTCGGATCATGGAAACGGCAGGCTGGTGATTCAAAAGACATCTTCCGGGTATGATATTTCCGATTATGAGTCGGAGGATTCCTGGCGTTTCCTGGCTGATTCAACTGATATAGAAACTGTGAAAGACGGCAAAATCTATTTAAAGTACCCTGAGCAGGTATTTTCGGATGAAACAGTTGAGTTTAGTTATTATATACTGGAATATATAGCGGATGGAATAGATGTGTATTATGGAAAATCTTCTTTTGAAGAGGTGGAATTTTTATATCATGCCACGAGGAAGACGGAGGCGGAAGAAGAACGGTTGGATTTCACCTGTGACTATTCCGAGGATATCAGGGCGGATGTGGACTATGCGGTGTCCGTTTCGGCATCCCTGCAGGAAGAGTTGGAGAACATTGAGAAAATCATTCAAAAGTACACTCCTTTAGCGCAGGCGGCGCAGACGCAGGGAGAAATGAATGTATCATCCCAATGGTTTTTGATAATATGGGATACGGAATTAAATAGCCTTTGGAGCAGATTCAGTCATTTGGCAGATCAGCAGACAAAGGAGAATATCTTTGCGGAACAGAGGAACTGGATAGACATGAAGGATGAAGCGGTGTTGTTGAGTATCGGGAGTAGCGAAGAAAACGGCAGTATGTATCCGCTTCTTCAGAACTCCTTTCTGGAGGAGATCACCAGGAGGAGAGCTTATGTTCTTGCAAATGAGCTGGCTAAAGTAAAAGGAGAACCTTTTGTCCTGCCGGAAGTATCGCCAAAGTATGGTTTGTTTGTTGACAATCAGGGAACCGGCAGCATATACAGCGCTCTGGTCGTTCAGCAGGCGTGGGAGGGCGGTGATGAAGCAATGATTTCCATTTACAGGCAGGGGGGAATAGAAGGAACCTTTGTTGACAATGGAAACGGAGAGTTGGCTTTCACATCGTATGACGGAAATGTGAAAGGAACCATTCAAATTAACGGATGGGATGGCGCGAGTTTTAAGGTCACTGAGACGTCGGGCGTGTTTGGGTTCTTTGTGGGAGAAGAAGTTGAATTTCCTGTTGCGTTTTGATTATGTGATCTGTGAAGAGGCGGAAGATCCGGGAGGGCAATGATTCATGAAAAAAATAATAATGACAATAGCTGTGGGAGTAATGATGCTTACGCTCTCATCGTGCGGAAAGACAGGGAATCCGGAAGAGACTCCGGAAGAGACTCAGATGGATGCGGCGGGAGAACTGTTGGACCTGTTTATCAATGGCTCAATAGGCGCAGTTGACTCCGCAGATCAGACATCAGAGTTTTATATTACGGATTTAAACATGGATTCGGAAGAATGGGATTCCTATTCTGTCGGAGAGAAAGTCGATCTTGATAATGATGGAGAAGAGGAACTGATCATTAATGGTCCCTATGGCGGGAAATATCTTGATGCGCGTGATAATAAGGTATATGAATTTGCCGCAGGAGGCGGTACTGCTCTCGCTCTTTCTTATACCTGTTATGATGGAGCTGTATGGATCATATACAGCAACAGTATGAATGTGGGATATAAATGTTACCATATGAAAAAATATGAGGGGGCTGATAACTTAGTTGCGGAAATGGCTTTCGGCGAGGAGCTTGTTGATCGGGATAATGCGGAGTCCGGAATGAAATATCATTTGAATGGAACGGAGATTTCTTATGATGAATATACGGATTTATGCAGCAAAATTTTTGGCGAGGCTGATATTGTAGTTTGGGAAGGAGAATACAGGAATATATTGACTGGCAATATGATAGGAATACCATTGACAAGTAGTAAGTTTGAAAAGATTTACTGTTTGGGGGGGATATGCAACAATTCATGTTATATTAATGTGGGAGAAACACTGAGTTGAGGATATTTACTTTGAATCACTGAAATAACCATAGAATGATATTGCTGGTTGGAGGAGGTAATGGTAGATGAAGATGTGGTGAATACATCTTTTGCAATAAGGCACATTAAAGCTCGGGTTGGCCATGCTCGTTTTGCAAAAAATGTGAAAGATAATTATAATAACCGATGTTGTTTTCCGGAGTGTGGGATTTCAGACAGAGATTTTTTAATCGCTTCTCATATTGCTCGATGGGCTGATAATAGTGAAAAACGTGGAGATACATCAAATGGTTTATGCTTATGTCCCATTCATGATAGAGCATTTGAATTAGGCTGTTTTTCTTTAGATGATAATTTTAGAATATGTGTGAGTAAAAAAATTAATCACACTCAAATATTCGATAAATATATTGATAAATTTATAGGAATGACGATAGAAAAAGGATATATAGAACCAGATCGAGAGGCCTTGGCAGAGCATAGAAAAAGGAGTAAAATTTTTGAGGATAGACGTTAATAGGTAATATCGTCATTTTGGTTGGGAGTATGAGAAAAAATGGCAATACAGACCTGCTTGCGCAGGCGTTTGCAGAAGGTGCCCGTAAAAATAACTCTGTGGAGATCGTATCGATTGCCGACTATAAGGTCAATCCTTGTATTGGCTGCAACTCCTGTTTTTACTTCATTTTTCCATCTGGAAGATGCAGGTATGGTGCTTGTGAGAGGTTTATGATTTAGGTTTGTCTGTGGAATGACGGAATCCTTCGACCGTAAAATAATGACTTGCAAACCGCGATCTTATAGCCTATACTTGTGATAAGTTTTCTTTCTTTTCAGAATTGTGTACCTATTGGGGAATAACTTATAAATATACATTATAAATATCAGATAAAGATTTTATGATCAGATATATAAAACGAAAGTTGTAGAGGAGATCCTCCCGTGAAAAACATAAGTGCAGAAGCTGAAAAAATAATGATTGAACGTTTTGGAAAAGACACTGTCATTGCGTTGGCAACAGTTGAGGACGGAGTTCCGTATGTAAGAAGTGTGAATGCATACTATGAAAATGGAGTATTTTATATTATTACATATGCACTTTCAAATAAAATGAGACAGATAAAAAATAACCCGATCGTTGCAATATCAGGCGGGTGGTTCACGGCACATGGAGAGGCTATTAATTTAGGCTATTTTAAGAGAGAAGAAAATCGGTTGATTGCAGAGAAACTGAAAAATGCCTTTGCTGAATGGATTGATAACGGGCATAATGATTTTGATGATGAAAACACTATAATTTTATGTGTGAAACTGACGGACGGATTGTTATTATCGAATGGAACTGGATATAAGTTTTAACTTTTCCGAAAGGGAGTAAATTTTTGAAAAAGAGTGTGGAGATAGAGACGTGAATGACAGTTATGTCGGTTTTGCGGAAGTTTATGATGAGCTGATGGACAATGTGCCCTACGAGGAGTGGGCAGAGTTTTTGACCGGTGTTCTGAGAGAGTACGGTGTGGGATGTGGCGGCGAGGTTTCCGAAGGCGGTGACACAGAGCTGGCGCAGAATCTTGCCGCAGAGCGCAGTACCGTGCTGGATCTGGGGTGCGGGACGGGGACGCTGACGGAGCTTCTGTATCGCGCCGGTTTTGATATGATAGGCATCGATAATTCGGAGGAGATGTTGGAGCTTGCGATGCGGAAGCGGGAGAGAAGCGGCAGCGATATCCTGTATCTTCTGCAGGATATGAGGGAGTTCGAGCTGTACGGGACGGTGGGCGCCGTGTGCAGCGTCTGCGACAGTCTGAACTATATGCTGGAAGATGCGGATATGGTAAAGGTCTTTTCTCTGGTGAATAATTATCTGTATCCGGGCGGTGTCTTTGTCTTTGATTTTAATACGGTCTACAAATATGAGCAGGTGATCGGGGACGCGACGATCGCGGAGAACCGGGACGACTGCAGCTTCATCTGGGAAAATTATTACGATGCGGGGAGTCAGGTCAACGAGTATGATCTGACGGTTTTTGTCAGGGAGCCGGAGGGAGACCGCTTTCGGAGATTTACGGAGACGCATTACCAGCGGGGATATACGCTGGGGCAGATGAAGGGCTTTCTGGAGGAGGCGGGGCTCCTGTTTTTGAGGGCGTTGGACGCGGATACCCATGGGGAGGTCCGGGCGGAGAGCGAGCGGATCTATGTGATTGCTAAAGAGTGCGGGAAGCGTACGGTATGAGATGAAACCGGAAAAAGGAGAAAATATGAAAACAGCAAAACGGTTCGGAGCAGTATTGGCAGTGGTATGTATGATAACCGGATGCGGGGTAAATCCCATGCTTTCCATCTATGACGATGATACGAGGATAGCGAGCGCTTCGAACACATACAGCATCATGAATTGTGAGCAGGTACAGTCCGATCTGCATTTTACGGCGAGCGTCGGGAAAATGGAGGGAATGGATACTGTATGGGTTTTTGATGCGGAGGAAGATACAGCGGTTGACATTACTTACCGGATAAATGTTTCTTCCGGCAAAATGAAGCTTGTGTGGATCGATCCGGAGAAGGAGGTCTCGGTTATAGCGGAATGCGATTCCGAGATGGAGGATTCGGTTCAGGAAACGCTGCATATCAAAAAAGGAAATAACAGAATTAAGATCGTTGCGGGTGAGAATACACAGTTTGATGTTGATTTTACGATTTCACATGGTGGGCTGAAAGAGTTAGGCTAGGAAAGGTGTTGCTAATTGCGATGAAAGATTACATGGTGAGAGGAACGGCGGCGAATGCCCAGCTGCGGGTATTTGCTGCGACAACGAGAGAGACAGTGGAGATAGCGCGTGGCGCCCACAATACAAGCCCGGTGATGACGGCGGCTCTGGGGCGGCTCCTGACGGCGGGGGCCATGATGGGGAGTATGATGAAGGGGGAGGAGGATATCCTGACTCTGCAGATCCGAGGCGAAGGACCGGGGAAGGGGCTGACTGTGACGGCGGATTCCCTCGGGAATGTCAAGGGGTATGCGCTGGTGCCGCAGGTGATCCTGCCGGCCAATGAGAGGGGCAAGCTGGACGTGGGCGGCGCGCTCATGGGAGAGGCGGGCGGCGTGCTCAGCGTGATCAAAGATCTGGGTATGAAAGAGCCCTATGCTGGGCAAACTGCTTTACAGACAGGGGAGATCGCGGAGGATCTGACCTATTATTTCGCGGCCTCGGAGCAGACGCCGTCCTCCGTTGGGTTGGGAGTACTGATGGAGAAGAACAATACCGTAAAGCAGGCGGGCGGCTTTATCGTCCAGCTGATGCCCTTTGCGGAGGATGCGGTGATCGAGAAGCTGGAACGGAATTTACAGCGCATCAAGTCGGTGACGACCATGCTGGAGGAGGGACTGACGCCGGAGGGGATTCTGGAGAGCGTGCTGGAGGGCATGGACATCGAGTGGACGGATACGCTGCCTGTGCAGTTTCACTGTGGCTGCAGCGTGGAGCGGGTGGAGAAAGCTCTTGTCAGCATCGGGAAAAAGGAACTGACGGATATGATCGAGGAGGGAAAGTCCATCGAGGTGAAGTGCCATTTCTGCAACCGGGCTTACGGGTTTGCGGTGAAGGATCTGGAGAATTTATTGGAAAGGGCGAAGTAGAGTATGCGGCACGGTTTTATCAAAGTGGCGGCGATGACGCCGAAGATCAGGGTGGCAGACCCGGTGTACAACGCGGAACAGATCTGCAGGAAGCTGCGGGAGGCCTATGAGCGGAGAGCGAAGATCATCGTCTTTCCGGAATTGTGTATCACGGGTTATACCTGTCAGGATCTGTTTTTGCAGGAACTTCTGTTAAAGGAAGCGCTCGGCGCGCTGAAAAAGATCGCGGAGTGCACCAGAGGACAGGAGGCTCTTGTCTTTGTGGGGCTGCCGGTGGAGCGGAGACAGAAGCTGTACAATGTGGCGGCAGTGCTGCGGGACGGAAAGATACTGGGGATGATCCCCAAGACATATATTCCGAATTACGGAGAATTTTACGAGGCGAGACACTTTGCACCCGGGAACGGGACGACGGAGGAATTTGTGCTGGATCAGGAGAAGATTCCGTTCGGGTCAAAGCTGCTCTTTGCCTGCGGGGAGATGCCATCTCTTGTGGTGGGATGCGAGATCTGCGAGGATGTGTGGGCGGTGGAGACGCCGGGCACGTCCCACGCGCTTGCGGGAGCGACCGTGCTGGTCAATCTTTCCGCGTCCAACGAGACCGTGACGAAAGACGAGTACCGGAGAATGCTGATAAGATCCGGCAGCGCAAGACTGGTCTGCGGTTATGTCTACGCCAGCGCGGGGGAGGGGGAGTCCACCCAGGATCTTGTGTTCTCCGGCCACAGTATGATCGCGGAAAACGGCAGCATTCTGGCGGAGGCAGAACGATTTGCCGGAGAGAGCGTATACGGGGAAATAGATGTTCACCGGATCGCGGGGGAGAGGCGGCGGATGAACACCTTCCGGACCGCGGAGGACGGTTACACTGTCGTGCCGTTTTCCTTTGGAATGGAGGAGACGAGACTGACAAGAAAATTCGGCAAAACGCCGTTTGTGCCGACCGAGGAGCTCACGAGGAATAAGCGATGCGACGATATTTTAAAACTGCAGTCCTACGGGCTGAAAAAGCGGTACGAGCACACCGGGGCAAAGACGGCGGTGATCGGCGTGTCCGGCGGTCTGGATTCCACGTTGGCGCTGCTTGTGACGGCGAGATGTTTTGATCTGCTGGGGCGGGATCGAAGCGATATGATCGCCGTGACAATGCCGTGCTTCGGGACCACGGACAGAACCTATAGGAATGCTTGTAAGCTGGCCCAGACTCTGGGGGCTGTGCTGAAGGAAGTGGATATCAGACTTTCCGTGACGAGACATTTCCAGGATATCGGACAGAGTATGGACAATCACGATGTGACCTACGAGAATGGGCAGGCCAGGGAGCGGACCCAGGTGCTGATGGATATCGCCAACCAGAATGGAGGTCTTGTGATCGGTACCGGCGATATGTCGGAGTTAGCTCTTGGATGGGCGACCTACAACGGGGACCATATGTCGATGTACGGCGTCAATGCGGGCGTGCCGAAGACACTGGTGCGGCATCTGGTGCGGTACTATGCGGACACCTGCGGAGACAGGGAACTGCAGGCGGTGTTGATGGATGTGCTGGATACGCCGGTGTCGCCGGAGCTTCTGCCGCCGGTGGACGGCAGGATCGCCCAGAAGACCGAGGATCTGGTGGGCCCCTATGAGCTGCACGATTTCTTCCTGTACTATGTGCTGCGCCTGGGCTTTTCTCCGGCGAAGGTCTACCGGATCGCCAGAGAGACATTTGGCGGCGAGTATGCCTATGAGGAGATCCTGAAGTGGCTGAAAACATTTTATCGAAGGTTTTTCTCCCAGCAGTTCAAGCGCTCCTGTCTGCCGGACGGCCCGAAAGTGGGCAGCGTCGCCGTCTCCCCCAGAGGAGATCTGCGTATGCCCTCGGATGCCAGTGCGGCGGTCTGGATGAGAGAAGCGGAGCAGCTGAGACTATAGAGAGTATTGCAGCGCCATGGAAAGAGGATTCCCGTCTTTTCATGGCGCATAGTGGTTACGGAGCCTGGATTTTGGCGAGCGTATCCCCGATGACTTCCAGCAGAAGTTCGGATGTGTAGGTGGCCTCCTCGGCGTAAGAGATATTTTCCAGAGACTGATTTTCACAGATCTGCTCGGAAAGCATGTTGAAGGAAGGCTCCAGCAGAGGGTACAGCGTGGAGATCTTGTCGCTTAAGGGCAGAAGCGTCAGGGAGACGATCTGCGTCTCATCCACGGTGAGGTTGATTTCCACTGTCTCATTTTCCAGGTAGAGGGCGCTCCGGTAGGTGCCCGGCTGGTAGATGGGTGTCTGTGCCCCGTCGGGCGCTTCCGTTCCCGTCTCTGTCTCGGGCGTCTGCGGCGCATCTTCCGGGGTTTCCTTATCCGAGCGGAACATGATAAAGAGCAGTATGATAAAGAGGATACCCAGAATGGCGAAGATTCCCGTATAGATTAATTCTTTCAGGTGCAGTACGACAATTTTTGTTTTGGAACTCATAGGCTCTCCCAGGGTTAAAACCGATACTTTGTATAATCATATTAGCGAAGGGACGGATTTATGACAGGCAGGTGCGGCAAGCGGGGGAAAATGGGTAAAAAATGGAGGAGAATACAAATGAAGAAAATTCTTTCCATACTTTCTGTTCCGGGCAGTGTGGCAGAGGTGGGGATCGCACTGTGTTACAGCTTATTTTCCATGCTCTTTCTGATGTTTGGCTATGAGGATTATCTGATAAACCGCAGATGGATTGTTCCAGCCGGATGTTTTTGCGCGATCGTGGTATTTCATTTTCTCATCGGTATGACGCTTGGGCATGTGAGCAGATATTTTGAAGGACATCCTGTTCTTTTTGGGGAAATGGGATGTTTTTTTGGAATAATCTATATATTGGGGGAAGAGTCATCATGGATATCGCGGCTCTGGGCGACAGAACAGGCAGATATTTACGAGGTCTTACTGATCCTTTTGATCCTGTTTTATCTGTGGATATGTCCCTTTTTTCTTATGAAGAAATACGGGAAGACCGGAGCGCTGCATTATCTGTTTTTGCTGGGCTTCAGCTTTTTTGTGGCGATAATGAATAAAATGATGTCTGCGGACAGTGAATATGCGCTGATGGCCTGGGAGGTCCCCCTCTGGCTGACCTGTGCGTTTCTGTCCGGTCTTTTATGGCATCTGCTCTCCGCGGTATGGAGAAAAAGGGCGAAAGAGTCCGGGAAAAGACGAATCTGTCTCCGAAGAGTGTGTACGACGGTTCTAAGCGGGGGCATTGTGTTTTTTCTCCTTGTAGTTGTTTCCGGAGAAACGGGAGAGCAAATGCTGTCGCCTTCCCCGCGCCGGGACGAGGAAGGATATTATCTTTTGTGCTCAAGGGAGGGGTTCGAGTGGTTTCTTGATCGGATAAACACTAAGAGTGAGGAGCCGGATATCAACGTCAGGATGACGGCGGATATTGTGCTCAATGATACTTCCGGCTGGGAGCAATGGGAGGAGCAGCCGCCGGAGAATGCGTATAAATGCATGAAAGCTTACAGGGGGCATTTTGACGGGGACGGGCATACGCTGGAGGGTTATTATTCGGCGTGGGAACTGCCCATCTTCGCGACCCTGGAAGAGCAGGCGGCGGTGACGGATCTGAAGATCAGGAAGGCGCTGTTTCGGAGCACCTATGAGAAGAACCGTTATGAGGACGACGACGGGAAAGTCAATGTGGTTCCGGCTTCCGCGCTCTGTTACAGAAATGAAGGGAGGATAGAGGGGTGCGATGTGGAGGCGATAGTGTTGGGAGACTGGGGAGCCGGGGGAATCGCGTGCATCAATGAAGGCCTTATGAAAGACTGCCGTTTTACGGGGACGGTGGAGAGCGGGAGGTGGTCTGAGGAGGGGGACAAAGAGGAGAGATGGGCAGTGGTGAATATGAATACAGGCGGTATCTGCCGATCGAACAGCGGTCTTGTTCAGAACTGTCGGAATGAGGGGACGATTCTGTCAGGAACGATCACGGATACGCATCATATGCATTATAACTGCGGAGGTATCGTCGGATCGATCCGGGAAGGCGGCAGTGTGGAGAACTGTGAGAATCTGGGACATGTGGAGAGCCCCCAGATCTGCGGCGGGATCGCCGGTATAAGCAGGGGAGAGATACGGGGGTGCTCCAACGCGGAGGAGATCCATGTAAAGCAGGAGATGCTGGGGTATACGACGTCTGTCATCAGCGCGGGGATCTGCGCTTCCAACGGGGGACTGGTGGACTCCTGTTTTAGTACGGGGGAGGTGTCCGTCGATCAGATCTCGCTGAGCACCCGCGCGCCGGTGTACGGTATTGCCTGTAATCTGGACAATACCGAGAGGGGGCAGACGAAAAACTGCTATTATCTTCCGGAGAAGGCGGTGCAGGATTACCGCCAGAATGGGGTGTACAAGCTGTCGGCGGCACAGATGGCGGAAGTTGAGATGTACATAGAGGCGGGGCAGGCGGCAAGGAAGGGAGCAGACCTCATATCTGACACATATGTCATTTCAGATGTAGATTCCCTGGAGCTGTTTTCGGTATTTCCGGATTTTCCGGGGACAGACCGGGACGACTATATCCATCTGCGCCTGGGGCCGGAGCAGGATACGGTGTATCAGGTACAAAGCGGAGATACCCTGTGGGGGATCGCCGAGAAGTTTTATGAGGACGGGATGTATCATTCGGTGCTGATGAAAGAGGGAAAACCGGTCGGGGAGACGATCTATCCGGGGGAGGAGATCGTGGCGCCCCGTCTGGACCGCTATCTGCTGTGCGGCAGCGAGGAGGAGGGGTTTGGGATGGCGTTCTGTGAGAACGCTTCCGGAAACATGTGTCCCACCCGGTATTTTATGGCAAAGCCGGTGGACTGGTATTACGGGGATATGGAATTTGCCGCGGGAAAAGGACTGGAGGTGCTGTGGCCGAAGGAGGAAGAGCAGGGGTACGGTGCGGCTGCCGGGGATATCCGGATCCTGTATTATCTGGACGGCAATGAGGAGGGGGATTTTTTCGCCGGCGACTGGGAGGAGACCAAGGAGAAGATCAGAGAGAGCGCCAAAGTCTGCTGCGGCGAGGGGATCGAAAGCTTACGTTTCTATCGGTATGGGCTGGACGGAGGTGAATTCCTCTATGGGTATTCTTTCCGGCTGTATCCCGACCGGTGTCCTTTTGAGAGTACGCTTCGCAGCGAGGCGGACGGACAGACTTCCGCCAGGATGCAGGAAGCGTTGAACTGCGCGGTGTTTTACCGGCTGCGGAAAGGGTTTGTGGCGGAGTTTATCGGTATTGAGCCTGTGTCCGGAGATATGCATGTGCTGGAGCGGACGAGGTATTTTGCCGCCAGAGTCGCGGACGGTCCTGCACTCCCGGATACAAAATATACTGAGAAGGATTTTTACGGCTGGGAGGACTGGGCTTTTGGAAGGCTGCACAATCCTTTTGCGGCGGCGCTGGAGTACAGTCCTGATGCGGAATGCGATCCTTTTATGCTGGTCAGGGGAACGCAGTAGAGCTGGCTTTTCTGGCTTTTCCGCCGCCAAACTTCCGATCCCGGGGATTGACAAATATTCACAGGTCGGGTATTATTTTGAGAGACAAAGGCGTTCTTATACTGAGGGGTAAGAGCGCCCTTTTTAGATAGAAGAGAGGTAAGCTATGAATAATTTGACGAAGCAGGATATCATGAATCTTGTGGTGGAGGAGGATGTGGAGTTTATCCGGCTGCAGTTTACGGATATATTCGGCAATCTGAAAAATGTGGCGGTGACGTCGAGCCAGCTGGAGCGGGCGTTAAACAATGAGTGCATGTTTGACGGTTCCTCCATCGAGGGCTTTACCGGCAGGGTGGAGTCGGATATGTATCTGTATCCCGATCTCGACACGATGACGATCTTTCCCTGGAGGCCCCAGCAGGGCAGAGTGGCGAGGATGATCTGCGATATCTACCGGCCCAACGGAATGCCCTTCGAAGGGGATCCGCGCTATATTCTGAAAAAGGCGATAAAGGAAGCGGCTGATATGGGGTACACCTTCGACGTGGGGCCGGAGTGCGAGTTTTTCCTGTTTGATATGGACGAGAACGGCGCGCCCACGACGAACACGAGGGAACAGGCAGGCTACTTCGACATGGGAACGGTGGACTTTGGCGAGAATGCCAGAAGGGATATGATCCTGACCCTGGAGGAGATGGGCTTCACCGTGGAGTCCTCCCATCACGGCAAGGCTCCCGCCCAACATGAGATCGACTTCCGGTACGGGGAAGCGCTTCGGGCGGCGGACAATATCATGACCTTCAAGCTGACGGTAAAGACCATCGCCAAACGGCATGGCCTCCACGCCACGTTTATGCCGAAGCCGAAATTCGGCGTGCCGGGATCCGGAATGCACATCAATATGTCCCTGAACCGGAACGGAGAAAATATTTTTGGCGACGCCTCCGACAAAAACGGCCTGAGCAGGGAGGCGTACTATTTTATCGGCGGCATCATGAAGCATCTGAAGGGGATGACGGCGATCACCAATCCTCTGGTCAATTCCTATAAGCGGCTGGTTCCGGGGTACGACGCGCCGGTGCATATCGCCTGGAGCATGGGAAACAGAAGCCCGCTGATCCGCGTGCCGGCCACGGACGTCAGACATGCCCGAATCGAGCTGCGCAATCCGGATCCCTGCACCAATCCGTATCTGGCGCTGTCGGTATGTCTGCGCGCCGGTCTGGAGGGGATCAGAAATCATATCATGCCGCCGGAGAGTGTAGATAAAAATATA
The DNA here is from genome assembly GCA_947643595.1 of uncultured bacterium. GTDB lineage: Bacteria > Bacillota > Clostridia > Lachnospirales > Lachnospiraceae > 1XD8-76. The sequence goes on from CANRWP010000018.1 coordinate 23,871, forward strand.
CAGGAGATGAACAGGGAGGATGTCCGGCGGGAAGGCATCGAGTCCATCCCCGCAACATTGCTGGATGCATTGCATGAACTGGAGAAGGATGCTCTGGTGACGGAAACGCTGGGAGAACATGTGACGAATAATTATGTGAGAGCCAAAAGACAGGAGTGGCAGGAGTACATCTCCAGCGTCTCCGAGTGGGAGATCAGACGATATCTGCTGAACTGTTAGGGATATGGTATTACTACTTCTGCAATAAAAAGAGACCGACGCAGGCAAAAGCCTTCGGATGGCCCGGAAAGGAGGTGCGCATGACCGGTATTGTAGTAGTTTTCCCCCGCATGGAAGATGCCAGAGGGATCAGGAATCTCCTTGTCAGAAGCGGTTTTTCGGTACATGCGGTATGCACCACCGGAGGCCAGGCGATCAGTTCACTGGAAGATTTAAATGACGGTATTGTCATAAGCGGGTATAAACTGGCGGACATGATGTATCTGGAGCTGAAAGAGTGTCTGCCGAAGGGATTTGCGATGCTGTTACTGGCCACGAGACAGCACCTGGCGGAATGCGAGACGGGGGATATCACCTGTCTGCCGATGCCCCTGAAGGTATATGAGCTGGTGGACACGGTGCGCATGTTGGAGCGCCAGTGTGATAGAGATCGGAAAAGACGCAGGGAGGAGCCGAGGGAGAGGAGCTCGGAGGAGAAGGAACTGATCGCGCGGGCGAAGGCGCTTTTGATGGAAAAAAGGTCTATGACCGAGATACAGGCTCATAAATATCTGCAGAAATGCAGTATGGACAGCGGAAGGAGTATCGTGGAGTCGGCGCAGATGATACTCATGCTGCAGAAAGATGATCGGAAAGGAGTAAAAGAGGAATGAGATTTACGAAAATGCATGGCTGCGGGAATGATTATATCTATGTAAACGGGATGGAGGAAAGGATCGAGCCGGATAAAAAACCGGAGATCGTGCGCCGGATGAGCGACAGGCATTTCGGCATAGGCGGGGACGGCGTAATCTTTATCAACCCTTCCGATGCGGCGGACTTTGAGATGGAGATGTGGAACGCCGACGGCACAAGGGGTGAGATGTGCGGAAACGGTATTCGCTGTGTGGCGAAATATGTGTACGATAAAGGGCTGACGGATCAGACGAAGATCAGCATTGTCAGCGGAGGGCAGATCAAGTATCTGGAACTGGAGGCTGAGGGCGGCAGGATGCTGACCGCAAGAGTCAATATGGGAAATCCCGTCCTTACACCCGCGGAGATTCCGGTGGTGATGCCGGAGAACGCGGAGAATGCGATAGATGTGGAGATCGAGGTGGATGGAAAGACCTATAATATGACATGTGTGTCGATGGGAAATCCGCATGCTGTCATATTTGTGGAAGATGTGTCAGGTCTTGACCTGGAGAGAACGGGTCCTCTGTTTGAAAATCATGAGCGGTTTCCCAGACGGGTCAATACGGAATTTGTGAAGGTGCTGGACAGGAACCATGTGGAGATGCGCGTCTGGGAACGGGGAAGCGGGGAGACGCTGGCCTGCGGGACCGGGAGCTGTGCGACGGCTGTCGCCTGCGTGTTAAATGGTTTGACGGATAATAGGGTAACTGTTAAACTGTTAGGTGGTGAACTGCTGATAGAGTGGGATCGGGAGGCCAACGTGATCTATATGACCGGTCCGGCTTCCACCGTTTTTGAAGGAGAATATGAGATTTAGGAGGTTGTGGGAATGTACAGAATTAATGAGGATTATTTAAAACTGCCGGGGAGCTACCTGTTTTCGACGATCGGGAAAAAGACAAATGCCTACAGGGAGAAACATCCGGAGAAAGATCTTGTGCGGATGGGGATCGGGGATGTGACGCAGCCCCTTGCGCCGGTGATCATCGAGGCGCTGCACAGAGCGGTGGATGAGATGGCGCGACCGGAGACATTCCACGGCTATGCGCCGGATCTCGGGTATGAATTTCTGCGGAATGCCATTGTGAAGAACGATTATCAGGCGAGAGGATGCGATATTGCGGCGGATGAGATATTTGTATCCGACGGCGCAAAGTGCGACTGCGGAAATATTCAGGAAATTTTCAGCAAGGACAATAAGATCGCGGTCTGCGATCCGGTGTACCCGGTCTATGTGGATACCAATGTGATGGCGGGCAGGACGGGCACCTACGATGCAAAAAAGGAGACCTGGAGCGATGTGATCTACATGCCCTGTACCGCGGAGAACGGTTTTTCTCCGGAACTGCCGGAGAGGACGCCGGATATCATCTATCTGTGCTACCCCAATAACCCGACGGGGAGCGCGATCACGAAGGATGAGCTGCAGGTGTGGGTAGATTATGCGAACAGGGTGGGGGCTGTCATTATCTATGACGCGGCCTACGAAGCGTATATTTCGGAGGAGAATGTGCCGCACAGCATCTATGAGTGCGAGGGGGCGAGAGGCTGCGCGATCGAGATCCGTTCTTTCTCAAAGAACGCGGGATTTACCGGCGTACGGTTAGGCTTCACCGTGATTCCGAAGGATCTGGAAGCGGGCGGGACAAAGCTGCACGCGCTCTGGGCGCGCCGCCACGGGACAAAGTACAACGGAGCTCCCTATATTATCCAGAAGGCCGGCGAGGCAGTCTACAGCGAGGAAGGAAAAAAACAGCTGGCAGAACAGGTGGCTTACTATATGAACAACGCCGCCTGTGTGCGGGACGGTCTGAAGGAGGCGGGCTACACGGTATACGGCGGCGTGAACGCGCCCTACATCTGGATGAAGACGCCCGACAATATGACGAGCTGGGAGTTCTTTGACTATCTGCTGGAAAACGCCAACGTGATCGGCACGCCGGGCTCCGGCTTTGGTCCCAGCGGGGAAGGTTATTTCAGGCTGACGGCGTTCGGGACATACGAGAATGCTGTGGAGGCCCTGCGGAGGATCAAAGAGCTGTAAAGTATCTGCCAGGATTGCAGATCGGCGGGGAATGCATCGGCAGGACGCTCGGGAGAAGGAGGATTGTGAGATGAGATTGAACGCAATTCATCATGTTGCGATCATTGTGTCGGATATCCATGCCGCAAAAGAGTTCTATGTGGATAAACTCGGCTTTGAGGTCGTGAGAGAAAATTATCGGGACCAGAGGAAGGACTGGAAACTGGATCTGAAGATCGGAGACGGACCGGAGGCGGTTGAGCTGGAAATTTTTGCGGAGCCGAATCCGCCGAAACGCGTCACCAGACCGGAGGCCTGCGGTCTGCGTCATCTGGCATTTCGTGTGGAAGATGTGGAGAGTGCAGTTGCCGAACTGGAGAAATGCGGGATAGAGTGTGAGCCGATCCGGTATGATGAATATACACAGAAAAGGATGACTTTTTTCTTTGATCCGGACGGTCTGCCTTTGGAACTGCATGAGTGAGGCGGATTGGATATCGGAAGAACAGGGGAGACCAGAAAATGGCGAATGTGATAGATGACGCTACAATGGAATACGTAGGGATCCTGGCGAAACTGGAGCTTTCGGATGAGGAAAGGGAAGCGGCGAAGAAGGACATGGGGCGGATGCTAGACTATATCGATCTGCTGAACGAGCTGGACACTTCAGGCGTGGAGCCGATGTCCCATGTGCTGCCTGCGCGGAATGTGTTTCGGGAGGATGTGGTGACAAACGGGGACGGCCGGGAGGCGGCTTTGCTGAACGCGCCGGAGCGGAAGGAAGACATGTTTGTGGTGCCGAAGACGTTCGAGTGAATGGTTTGATGTTTGGAAGCGGCATTATAGGGCCGCGGGATCGCAGAATCAGCGGGGAGGAACAATATGGAGCACATTGAGATACGGGAAATGATGCCGGAGGATGCGGAGAAGCTGATCGCCTGTATGAAGCGGACAGGCGGAGAGACGGATAATCTGACTTTCGGGAAGGAAGGGCTTCCTGCCACGGTGGAGCAGGAGAGGGAGTATTTAGAGCAGATGCATCGCTCGGAGGGGTTCGTCCATTACGGTGCGTGGAAAGACAAAGAACTGGTAGGCAACGGCAGTCTGAGAGGAATGCAGCGCCGGATGAGCCATTACGCCGACATGGGACTGGCGGTGGTGAAGTCGGAATGGAATCAGGGGATCGGCGGTATGCTTCTTGAGAAACTGATCGGGTACGCCCGCGGGGCGGGGATCGAGTTCCTGAAGCTTGAGGTGAGGAGCGATAATGCGGCGGCGATCCATCTGTATGAGAAATACGGGTTTAAACGTGTGGGCAGGCTGCCGGGATATTTTAAGATAGGACACGAGTATTTTGATTTCGAGATCATGTGTCTTGATTTGAGAGTTGAGCCGGCCGTTGACAGATAAGAGAAGCGGATCGGAACAGACAGGAAGAACGGAAAAATGAGTATTCTGGATTATGCGGCGGCGGAGCTTTCCCGGAAGATAAAGGAGGGGAAGCACACCGCCATAGAGGCGATGGAGGCGGTGTTTGAGCGCATCGGAGAGAAGGAGGAAGAGTACCGCTGCTATATCACGGCGGACAGGGAGAGCGCGCTGATCCGGGCGGCCGTGGTACAGAGAAAGATAGAGGCCGGGGAGCTTTGCGGCCCTCTGGCGGGCGTGCCCGTGGCGGTGAAAGACAACCTCTGTACGAAAGGGGTGCCGACAAGCTGCGCTTCCAGGATCCTGGCGAATTTTGTCCCCCCCTATTCCGCCACGGCGGTGGAAAATCTGGAGAAAGCGGGGGCGGTGATGATCGGGAAGACCAACATGGATGAATTTGCCATGGGGTCCACCACGGAGACATCCTTTTATGGCGTGACAAAGAACCCCGTGGATCCGGGGCGTGTGCCGGGAGGGTCTTCCGGCGGTTCCGCCGCCGCGGTGGCGCTGGCGGAGTGCTTTATGGCTCTGGGGTCCGATACGGGGGGCTCCATCCGGCAGCCGGCGTCCTACTGCGGCGTGGTGGGATTGAAGCCGACTTACGGCATGGTGTCACGGTACGGTCTGGTGGCCTATGCCTCCTCCCTGGACCAGATCGGCCCAATCACAAAGAATGTGGAGGATGCGGCGTACCTGCTGGAGGCGGTGGCTTCCTACGATGAGAAGGACTCTACCTCGGCGCCGGACGCAGAGAGGGATTTTGCGGAAGCTTTGACGGAGGATGTGAAGGGAATGCGGATCGGCATTCCGAGAGACTATTTCGGAGAGGGGCTGGACGCGGAGGTGAGAAAGGTGGTGCTGGCGGCAGCGGAGACGCTGAGAGCTGCGGGCGCTTTCGTGGAGGAGTTTGATCTGGGCATGGTGAAATATGCCGTCCCGGCCTACTATACGATCGCCACGGCTGAGGCGAGCTCCAACCTGGAGCGGTTTGACGGCATCAAGTACGGTTATCGGACAGGAGACTTTGAGGGGCTTCACAACATGTATAAAAAGACGCGGTCCGAGGGATTTGGCGAGGAGGTGAAACGCCGGATCATGCTGGGCAGTTTTGTGCTCAGTTCCGGTTATTACGATGCCTTTTATCTGAAGGCGCTGCGGACGAAGGCGCTGATCAAAAAAGCCTTTGACGAGGCTTTCGCAGAGTTTGATCTGATCCTGGGACCGGTGGCGCCGTCCACGGCACCGAAGCTGGGGGAGAGTTTATCGGACCCTCTGAAAATGTATCTGGGAGATATCTACACGATCGCGGTGAATCTGGCGGGACTGCCGGGGATCTCCGTGCCCTGCGGGAAGGACAAAAACGGACTGCCCATCGGGATGCAGCTGATCGGGGACTGCTTTGCGGAAAAGAAGCTGATCCGGGCGGCGTACACCTATGAAAAGAGAAAGGCGGGGGCGGATGCATGGGCAAAAATTATGAGACGGTCATAGGTCTTGAGGTACATGTGGAGCTTGCCACGAAAACGAAGATATTCTGCGGCTGTTCCACCGCGTTCGGCGGGGAACCGAACAGTCATACCTGCCCGGTCTGTACCGGTATGCCGGGATCTCTTCCGGTTCTGAACAGACAGGTGCTGGAGTACGCGATCGCGGTGGGACTGGCCACAAACTGTGAGATCACAAGGGACGCCAAATTTGACAGGAAAAATTACTTTTATCCGGATAATCCGCAGAATTACCAGATTTCCCAGCTCTATCTGCCGATCTGCAGAAACGGCAAAGTGGAGATAGAGACAAAGAAGGGAAAGAAGTACGTGGGCATCCATGAGATCCATATGGAGGAGGATGCGGGAAAGCTGATCCACGATGAGAGGGAGGACTGCTCGCTGGTGGATTACAACCGCTCGGGCGTGCCCCTGCTCGAGATCGTTTCGGAGCCTGACATGCGGGATGCGGAGGAAGTGATCGCCTGTCTGGAGACGCTGCGGATGCTGATTCAGTATCTGGGGGCCTCCGACTGCAAGATGCAGGAGGGCTCCATGCGGGCGGATGTGAATCTGTCCGTCAGGGAAGCCGGGGCGAAAGAGTTCGGGACGAGGACGGAGACGAAAAATCTGAACTCTTTCCGGGCGATCATGCATGTCATCGAACATGAGACACAGCGGCAGATCGATCTGCTGGAGGAAGGAAGAGAGGTTGTACAGGAGACCAGAAGGTGGGATGACAACAAGGGATATTCCTACGCCATGCGGAGCAAGGAAGATGCCCGGGATTACCGGTATTTTCCGGATCCGGATCTGATGCCGGTCCATGTCAGCGAGGAAATGCTGGAGGAGATACGGGCGAAGCAGCCGGAATTTCGGGCGGAAAGGATAGAACGCTACAGGCGGGAGTTTGATATTCCGGCGTATGATATCGGTATCCTTACGGAGACGAAACAGATGGCGGACCTGTTTGAGGAGACGACGGCGCTGTGCGGTCAGCCCAAGAAAGTCTCCAACTGGCTTATGGGAGAGACGCTGCGGCTCTTGAAGGAACGGAACGAAGATCCGGAAGATATCCGGTTTTCGCCAAAACATCTGGCAAAGCTGATCTCCCTTGTGGACGCCAAGGAGATAACGGGATCTGTGGCGAAGGATGTGTTTGTGAAGATGTTTGAGGAGGACATCGATCCGGAGGCTTATGCGGAGGAGCAGGGACTGAAGACCGTGAACGATGAGAGCGCTCTCCGGCGGACGGTGGAAAGGGTGCTGACGGAAAATCCGCAGTCTGTGGCGGACTATAAGGGGGGCAGGCAGAAGGCGATAGGATTCCTTGTGGGACAGACCATGAGAGCCATGAAAGGGAAGGCGGATCCCGGGCTGGTGAACCGGATGTTGAAGGAACTGCTGGGGTAAAGTATTTTTGTTGGAGGAAGAAGGAAGATGAAAAAAAGAATTGTCTGTTTTGGCGACTCGAATACCTGGGGGTACAATGCGGCGGACGGTTCCCGGTATGGGGAGGAGATCCGCTGGACGGGGAGGCTTCAGAAACTTCTTGGGGAGGAGTATACCGTTATTGAGGAGGGACACAACGGAAGGACTACGGTGTGGGACGACCCCATCGAGAATCGCCTTGCGGGACTGACTTATCTGTGGCCCTGCATGGAATCCCATTCTCCGTTCGATCTGCTGATCATTATGCTTGGAACAAACGATACGAAGACATATTTTAATGTGCAGGCAAAGAGCATCGCGGACGGAGCGGGAAGACTGGTGAAACTGGCGCAGCAATCCAATTTTGGCATCGGCAAAAAAGCGCCCAAAGTGCTGCTTGTCTCGCCGGTCAGAATCGAAGAGAGCGACAATGCAGGGCATATATTCGGAAGACAGGCGGCAGAAAAATCAGAGGGCTTTTCGCAGGCCTTTCAGGAGGTCGCAGGGGAATTCGGGTGTTATTTTCTGGATGCCGCCCGGTATGCCGGCCCGGGAGAGCTTGACGGGGTACATCTGGATGAGGCGGCGCACCAGAAGCTGGCCGGTGCTGTCTATGAGAAAATTAAATGTATTTTCGGATAATTGCGAGGGAATGTTTCGGGATGACCGAGATGGTCAATACAGACAAAGCGGGATCCGATGCGGTGGCAAGTCGCCCTTATTTTGTCTGTATTGACCATTCCCGGTGCATCGGGAGAAAATTTTGCAATGATCCAAATGCACTATAGATAAGAGGAGAAAGATATCATTATGAAGAAGATCATATTGGCGTCCGCATCTCCGAGGAGAAGCGAGCTGCTCGCGCAGATCAGTCTGGAATTTACGGTGATGCCAAGCGACGTGGAGGAAAATCCGAAGAGCACGCTGCCCCAGGATATTGTGATAGAGCTGTCAAAAGAAAAAGCCAGGGATGTCTGGGGTAAGATCGGGCAAAATAACACAGGTGACAGCCTTGTGATCAGTGCTGACACAGTTGTCAGTATAGAGGGAGAGATCCTGGGTAAGCCGAGAGATGAGGAGGATGCGGCGCGCATGCTTGGACTTCTCTCCGGAAAAGAGCATCAGGTCTATACCGGCGTCACGTTGATCTGGATCGACGGGGAGGGAAAGCAGGAGGAGTACTCATTCTATGTCTGCACCGGGGTTTTGATGTACCGCATGACCAAGGCGGAGATTCTGGAGTATGTTTTGAGCGGGGAGCCCATGGACAAGGCGGGCGCCTATGCCGTGCAGGGAAAGGCGGCGGCTTTTATAAAGTCCATCAGAGGCGAATACAGCAATGTGGTGGGACTTCCGACGGGGAGGCTCTACCAGGAGATGAAGGCGTGGGATCTGGCGTGAGGGGACCGGAGCCGTTTTTGTCACAGGTTTGCGTTTGAGGGGAAGAAGGTTTTGATCGGCTGATAATGCCGACACCCATAGACAAGGAACAGCGGGAGACTAAAACCCCGCTGTTTTTTGCGCTGCCCGACGGGAGAAGCACATTTTGAAGTCCATTTCACGGGAAAAGCCCGATGATGTATTTGATGGATAGCCATTTACGGATAAAAGAGCATTAAAAAATTAAAATGGATAGTACATTGACTAAAAAATAATAAAATGTTACCATATTTATCAAATGAATGGGCATAGGAGAATGGTTTGACATGGATAAAACGGATAAGAGGCAGCGGGGATCTGTCTACATGAATATCTGTTATCAGATTATCGATGACATTGTAAAGAACAAGTATTCAGTTGGCGATCTGATACCGACACAAAACGAACTCGCGGAGAAATTTCAGGTCAGCAGGACGACGATCCGCGAGGCGATCAAGGAGTTGGTCCGACGCAATATATTAAAAGCAGTCAAGGGGAAAGGGACTTTTGTGGTGGCAAAACCGGGGGAGCTTGCCCGGAATAGCCATACGGAGGGATTTTCGGGAGCGCAATTCCGAAATATTGGAAGAGAAGTACATTCCAAGGTGATTCTGCTGGAAGAAATACCTGCCGACAAAAAGTTGAGCAACAAGCTGGTCGTTCCCGAAAAAAGCAGCATTACGCACATCCGGAGGATCAGGTATGTGGATCTGATTCCGCTGTGTGTGGACGATGCGTACCTGGTGACGAAATATCTCGGCGGAATCGATTTTTTGAAGGAGGATCTCGAGACAGGCTCGCTGTATAAGATTCTGGAGGAGAAAGTCGGAATATATTTCAGGTATGTGGAAGAAAAATACCGGGCTGTGGCCTGCTCCAAGGAGTTTGCGGCCTATCTCGGCATCAGCCCCAATGAGCCGGTTTTAGAGATCGAAATGATCTCCTGCGATGAATTTGGAAAGCCGGTGGAATACTGTGAAAATTATGAGCGCTCCGATCTGTTTTACACCGTGGTACAGTTTAGAAAGACGGCGCAGAAGAAGATAAAAAAGAATATTTATGATAAAATACTGGGCGCTTTTTTGGGAGCGGCTTCCGGGGACGCGCTGGGAGCACTGGAAAAAGAGGGGGCTCTGGATATGGAACAGGCCGGACAGTATATTGAGGCCTTTGCGGAGAGTGAGCAGATGGACGATGAGGGGGACTACCGGCTGAGAAAAGGCAGTGTGACGGAAGCCTTCAGTCTGGCATATTTTTTGGCGCTTGAGATGGTAAAGTGGAGCGGCGGCGTGTCGGAGGACGGCGTCAGGAACGTATTCCTGAAATGGGCGGAATATTTAAATTATCTGGAATTTTCGGATGAAGAGATCCAAAATATCGTGAGAGCCTGGAAGAGTGATGTCAGAGAGCGGGAGGTCCGGATAACGGAATCTTCCAACAGGGCTGCCATGATGATCTTTCCCATCGGGCTGGCAAATGAGGGGAACTGCTTAAAAGCGATACAGGAGGCGGTCAATTTTACACTGCATATTTGTTCTTCGGGTTCTTCGGCTGCTGCTGCTGCTGCGGTCGCGGCGGCAGTTGCCAAAGCGATGGAATCGGAAGCCGGGATGGCTGACGTGCTGGAAGCCGGAGTACGGGGAAGTGCGGAAGGTTATCGGATCAGTCTGGAGAACGGGGCAGCTGCGGGCGGCGCTTCCGTGGAAAAAAGGATACGCCTGGCGATTGAGATCGGACACAGGGGGAATTCCCCGGAGGAGGTCATGGAGGAACTCAGGGATCTGATTGGAACGGGTTATACGGCGACGGAATCCATACCCTGTGCGTTCGGGATACTGGCGGCCTGCGATGATGATCTGATCCGGGCCATAAAGATGGGAATCAGTATCGGCAATGAAACCAATATTATCACTTCGGTTATCGGGGCGATCGCAGGCGGCCTTTACGGCAGCAAAAAGATTCCTAAGGAATGGCTTGACAGAATAAACCTTGTCAATAACTTTGATCTGGATTGGATCACCAGAAATGTGTCGGCCGAATACTATGAAATAGAGAGATAAGCATTGTTTTTTATAAAAAGCGCAGCGAAAAAGCCAGTAGCTGCGCTTTTTATAATGCAAAGCTGTCGGAAATGCAAACGCATTTAAAAAATATCCGGCTGTTTATCCGGAATATAAGAATTGCCATTTTATGGAAAATGTCGAGAAATGAGCATTTTTTATATAAATGGCAAGTTATATGTTGACAATATAAGTCAAAGATGATAATATTTCTTCAACAGAGATATTTATTATGGTAAAATTAAATAAAATGACTATGAAAATTTTTTTATATACATAAATGAATAGCCATAATAAAATGAAAAAGATAAGGAGGGAAGATGAAAACAAATGAAAAGCTATTAGGAAGCATATATGGGGCGGCCCTGGGGGATGCGATGGGTGCGCTGACGGAGACCAGAAGCGCCGAAATGATCAAGGAGGATTTTGGCGGTTTTGTGGAGACGCTGTTTTTGCCGCCGGAGGACTGTTTTGCCCACGGGATGCCTCTGGGCACGGTCACGGATGACTTCAGTCTGGCCTATTTTACAGGAGTTGAGCTCGTAAAGAGCGCGGGAGTGGTGGATGAAAAGGCGGCGAGAAATGCTGTCCTGGAATGGGCAAAGCACCCGGAATTCTTTCGCTTTGCAGGGCCGACGACGCAGGCGGCCGTACTGGAGATGGAAGGGGGAGAGAGCGTAAATGCGAAAGCATATCTGGCATGTGACAATTCAAAGGCGACAAATGGGGCCGGAATGAAGATATTTTGCGTCGGCCTTATCAACCCCGGAAATATGGACAAAGCGATAGAGGACGCCGTGACGATCTGCATGCCGACCCATCCGAGCAACACGGCGATATCGGGAGCCTGCGCTGTTGCGGCGGCAGTGTCGAAAGCGATGGAGGAGAAGGCAGGCTTAAAGGATGTGATAGAGGCAGGGATGTACGGCGCGGCCAAAGGATTTAAGCTGGGGACGGAGAAAGGGAGACGCCTGGCAGTTCCCTCTGTCGAAAAAAGAATCCGGCTTGCGGTGGAGATCGCGGAGAGGGGAGCAGGATGGGAAGAGACTATGCTGGAACTCCGCGATGTGATCGGAGCCGGGCTGATGGCGGCGGAAGCCATACCGTGCGTATTCGGTATTCTGGCGGCGAATCCGCAGGATGCTTTTGGCGCGGTGAAGATGGGCGTAAATATCGGGGACGATACGGATACGGTGGCGACTATGGTCGGGGCGGTTGCGGGAGCCCTGTACGGGATGAGCAATCTGCCTGGCGATTATCTCAAACTGATCAGTGAGACAAACGGGCTCGACATAGAAGGCCTTGCAAAAAAAATAGAGGAAGTGTTTTACGTATGAGCGGAGAGAAATATGTGGTGGCGGTCGGCGCGGTCTGCATAGATGAGTACTATCGCGGGGAGAGCTGGCCGGAGGAAGGCGATAAGAGCCTGGTAAAGAGCGACGGAAGCAGAGTCGGAGGCATGATACCCAATGCGGCCTGCGTATTTGCGGGCTACGGGGTAAAGACTTATTTTTATGATGTTGTCAATGAAAGTGACCAGACGAGAAAAATGCTGGAGGATCTTCAGTCCTACGGGCTGGATATCTCTCCGGTGGTGTATGATCCGTCTCTTCCGGATACGAAATGTATCATCGTACTGACAAGGGGGGAGAGGACAATACTGGTGGTGGATTCGGAGAAACCGACGCTGGAGTTGGAAGGAGAGCGCCTGGAGCTGTTTCGCAATGCGGCGTATATCTATTCGTCGGTGAGTGAGATGAAACATTTTGTCGATCCGGCGGAACTGGCAAAAGATCTGAAAGCCCACGGTGCACAGCTGGTATTTGATGTGGAGACGGCAAACTATTCGGAGGAAGACGAAGAATTGCTCATGTGCGCTGATATTTTATTTTATAATGAGTATGCATTTGATTATTTTAGGAGAGATAAGAGCGGTGAAGAATACATTGAGTATCTTTTAGAGAGAGGGGTAAAGATCATTACAGTCACTTACGGGGAAAAGGGAAGCAGGACTTACACGCCGGGGGAAAGAAATCGGACAGAGGCCGCCAAAATGGAAGTCTCCGATCCCACCGGCGCGGGAGATACCTTTAACAGCTCTTTTGTGAGGTGTCTTCTGGAAGGAATGGATATCCACAGAGCAGCCAGCTTTGCCAATATGGCGGCCGGTTATGCGGTGACCCGCCTTGGCCCGAAGGGAGGGGTACAGTCCGCGGAGCATGTGGAGCGCCTGCTGAAGGAAAATCCTTTAAAGCAATTGAAACAATGAGTATTTGAAGTATCAGGAAAGAGGTGATTTATATTGTCGGAACCTGTTTTGCAGACAAAGGGAATTGAAAAGAGTTTTTTTGGCGTCCAGGTGCTCAAGGGAATCGATTTTGAGGTCCGCAGAGGTGAGATCATGGGGCTTGTGGGAGAAAACGGAGCCGGAAAGTCCACGCTGATGAAGATCATTACCGGACTGTATACAAATGACGGCGGAACGATTCTGTTTGAGGGAAATCCGGTGGTGTTCCCGGACCCGAGCAAAGCGCGGGATGTGGGGATATCCATTATTCATCAGGAATTCAATTTGTTTTCTCAGCTGTCTGTCGCGGAAAATATTTTTCTGGACAGAAAGGATTACAGAAACCGGTATGGTATCGTTGACTGGAAAAAGATGTACGGCGATGCGGAACGCATTCTGAGGGAACTGGGGGCGGACCTGGATGTGCGCACGCTGGTCAGACAGCTTTCGGTCAGGGAACAGCAGCTTGTGGAGATCGCAAAAGCCGTCTCCGCCAATGCGAAAGTTCTGATCATGGATGAACCATCTGCCGCACTGCCGGACAATGAAGTGCAGAAAATGTTCCATGTGGTTAGAATGCTGAAAGACAGAGGGGTCGCCATCGTCTATATCTCGCATCGAATGAAAGAGATCGAGGAGATCTGCGACCGGGTGAGCGTGCTGCGGGACGGCAGGAACGAAGGCGTGGTGGAGATGTCGAAAGGAAAAGTCGATGACGTGATATCCATGATGATCGGACGCGAGATCAGCGATTATTATCCGCACAGCAGGAGATCTTTCGGCCAGGTGGTTCTGCGCGTGGAAGGCGTTTCCGGACAGGGGTTAGAGGAGACATCTCTGGAGATAAAATCCGGGGAAGTCGTAGGTCTTTACGGCCTTGCCGGTTCGGGGACCACCGATTTTGCGGAGATCGTCATGGGACTTTCCAGGAGAAGTGCCGGGAAAGTTTTTTATAAGGAAGCGGAGGTAAAGAGAGACTCCATAAAGGCGGCGATGAGCGCCGGAATAGCGTATGTACCGCCTGACAGGCGGAAAGAAGGAATCATCGTGATGATGGACATCACGCAGAATACCGTGATGGCAAATCTGAGAGCATATGAGAAGGCGGGTGTTCTTCAAAACAAAAAGATATATGAGAAAGTGGAGGAACATGTGGAAAATCTGCAGATCAAATGCGCGGGACAGAGCCAGCAGGTACTGCGGCTTTCCGGCGGGAATCAGCAGAAAGTCGTGCTGGCAAAATGGCTGGACAGAAATCCGGGGCTTCTGATTCTGAACGAACCGACAAGAGGCGTGGATGTAGGCGCTAAGAGCGAGATCTACAGAATGATCGATAAACTGGCGAACGAGGGACTGGGAATCCTCATGATCTCCTCGGAGGTGCCGGAAGTGCTGGGCGTCAGCGACCGGGTTGTCGTTATGTGCCGCGGCAGAGTAACAGGCGAGTACGTCAATGAAGGAATCGGGCAGGATGTGCTGCTGAAAGCGGCATCCAGCAATGCGGGAGGTGAAGAGAATGAATAAGATACTGAAAAGACAGGAAACACTTATCGCCATATTTTCCCTGCTTGTGTTTGCCGTGTTCTCGGTCTGCTCGGATAACTTCTTCACGGCTACCAATATCCGGCTTTTGTTTCAGCAGTATGCGGTAAACGGCATCTGTGTGCTGGGAGTCGGCATCGTTGTTATTTTAGGGGGAATCGATCTCTCGGCGGGCTCCATTCTGGCTATATCGGGAGCGCTGGGCGGCACCCTTGTAAAAATGGGGGTTCCGACGATTTTATCCATACTGGCGAGTGTTCTGACAGGTATGTTTTTGGGCCTTGTAAACGGTACGATCATCACAAAACTCCATGTCCCTGCGATCATCGCAACGATTGCCACAAATTATGTGTTCCGGGGAATACTGGTGATCATCACGGGAGGATTCTGGGTAAACAATTTCCCGAAATCGTTTACGTCCATGGTGACGGGACGGTTTCTCGGGTTATCCAATGTCTTCTGGATGGCCATGGTATTTTTGGCGGTGCTGACATTTGTGCTGCACTATACCAATTTCGGAAGGAAGATCTATGCGGTTGGGACCAGTGCCGAGACGGCGGAAAAATGCGGCATCAATGCGGACAGGATCTATATCCTGGGGTTTGTGATATGCGGCGCGATGATCGGCTATGCGGCGATGATGTATGCCGGGCTGTATGGGGCGATCAGTACGTCGGGAACCGGGGCATCGCTCGGGACGACGGTGTTGGCGGCAGCTCTCGCGGGCGGCATCAATTTTAACGGGAGGGGTACGCTGATCGGCGGTACGATCGGGATGTTTCTGATCACGATCATCAATAACGGCCTGATCCAGATGAGAGTCTCGGAATACTGGATCAATGCTGTGACCGGAGCGATCATTCTGCTGGCGCTGATCCTGAATGCGATGAACGCGAAAAACGCAGGGAGGGACATGTGATGAGAAAATTTCTGGCTGATTACATAAAAAAAGACGGAAACAGGAATGTTGTACTTCTGATCGTGTATCTGGTGATCCAGACGGCGGCATTTTCCATATTATTGCCGAATTTTATGACCGTGTCGAATTTTCAGAACCTGATGCGCCAGAGCGCGGAACTGGGGATGGTGTCCATTCCGCTGGCGATCGTGCTGATGACGGGAAATATCGATCTTTCCATCGGCTCGGTGATGGGAGTGTGCGCGATTTCCATGGCGAGAATGCTGAGAGCGGGGCTTCCGATTCCGGCGGCGGTACTCTTTACGGTGTGTATCGGAGCGCTGGCCGGCAGTCTGAACGGGTTCTGCGTCGCGAAACTGCACCTGGACGGTCTGGTGGCCACGATAGGGACGCAGGTTATGCTCAGAGGATTCTGCTATATTCTGACAGGAGGGAGATCCGTGAGCGGGCTTCCGTCGGAATTTACGAGGGTATCCAAAATGTATGTTCTGGGCGTACCGATCAGTTTTTTGCTGATGCTGGCCATATTCGCTGTCGCTATTTTTGTAATGCAGAAGACGAGGATCGGCATCCAGGTTCACGCGGTGGGCTACAATGCCAGGGCGAGCAGATTTTCGGGCATAGAGGCGGATAAGATAAAATTTAGACTGTTTGTCATGAGCGGATGCGTTGCGGCGATCGCCTCCATGTTTATGCTGATGCGTTTTGCTAGTGCGGAGTCCGAGTTTGCAAACGGGTACGATACGGACACGCTGGTGGCGATCCTGTTAGGCGGCATCAATATTGCCGGCGGTTCCGGTAATATGCTGGGGGCTTTTCTGGGTCTGATCACGGTGGCGATTTTAAAGAACGGTCTGAACCATATCGGAATGACGGCGACTTATCAGCAGTTTATCGTGGGGCTGCTCATCGTGATCTCCGCTGTGAGATTACCGAAAAAACGTGACTGATCAGTCTCTATGGACTGTCAAAATATAATACAAAAAGGAGAAAAATTATGATGAGGAAAAGAAGGAACAAAGTACTGGCAATCGTGTTGTGCGGCGGGCTGATGGCAGGCATTCTGGGCGGCTGCGGAGCCGGGCAGGAAGCATCTCAGGACACGGCGCCCGCGGCGGAAGAGACTGCGGACGCGGCAAAGGAGAATGCGGAACAGGGGGAGGCCGGCGGGAAGTCTCTGTTTCTCTGCCCGAAATGTGTGGGTTATGACTACTGGACTTCCTGTGAGACAGGAGCGAAAGCAGCGGCCGATGAATTGGGATATGATCTGACATTCAACGGACCGGCGGCGACGGACTCCGCACAGCAGATCACCATGATGGAAGATGCGATGACCCAGGGGATCGCGGGACTCGGCATCTCGGCAAACGATGCGGATGCCGTGGTCGATACGATCGCGACGGCGAAAGAAAAAGGCATCTACACGGTAGCGTTTGACAGTGATTCCCCGAATTCCGACAGGGACTACTGTGTGATTCCCGAGTCGGATGCGGCGATGGGGGAACAGCTGGCGGAGATGATCGCACAGGAGATGGGCGGCGAAGGAAAACTGGCGTTTATGGTGGCTTCTCTGAGCGCTGAGAACCAGGTGTCCAAATTCGAAGCGGCGGAAGCTTATATCCATGAAAACTATCCCGATATTGAGATCGTGGCAACGCTTTGCTCCGATGATGAAAATGAGCATGCGTACGAAAACGCTCAGACACTGCTTTCCACATATCCCGATCTGAAAGGTATTCTGGGCTTTGCGGGGGCGGAAGCACCCCAGGCGGCAGCGGCGGTGGGACAGGCGATCGACAACGGAGACCTTGAGATGGGACAGATCTGCGTGACGGGGATCGGCTTCCCTTCCCAGTGCAGGGAAGGATTGAAGAGCGGCGTGTTGAAACAGATCTTAAGCTGGAATCCCCAGGAGACAGGGAAAGTGACGGTGTATGTTCTGGATGCGCTGCTGAATGGAAAAACCATAGAAGAAATTGAGATCGACGGGATCGAACTCCGGCTGGACGGTTCGTATGTATATCACGGATGTGTTTTACTGACACCGGAGAATGTGGATGATTACAATTATGCGTAAAGCGTTTGGAAATTCAGGAGATAAAACATGAAAAAAATAAAAGCGGTACCTGTTACGAAAGAGAATTTTGCACCTTATGGAAGATATTTTAATTTTTTTGATATTCCCGCCAGAGTCAGTGAAGATTTCACGGCGTACACAAGCGTTTCAGAACTGGCGGATGAACCGATGAACCTCGGCATAACGGTATGCAGGGGAGCGGGTCAGTTTACATCGGTTAGTATGGAGCGGCATATGCTGACGGAAGAACCCCAGTTTTGCGGCGACGGGGCGATGGTTTTGACGGTGGCGGACAGCGATCCGGAAAAATATCCGGAGGCGGAAGATGTAAAAGCGTTTCTCATGAAACCGGGGGATGTCGTGGTACTTGCAAAAGGAATATGGCATGACGCAAACCATGGGACGGAAGAAGGAAAGGATGTTTTATATTACTTTATGGCGACAAATAAGGAACCGGATAATCTCCGCGAGATAGAATGGGTAAAGATATCTCCAGAACCGGTTTTGGTGGAAGTAAGAGGTGAAGAAAAATGACGATAAAAGCGATACCGCTCACGGAAGAAAATTTTGCACCCTATGGGAAATATGTAAAGGTGATGGAAGGCGGGGGAAGAACGGGAGAGGGAGGATGGAGAGCCTGGATGAGCGAGGATGTATGCATGGACGTTCCTGCGAACATCGGATTTACGCAGGTGGGCGGAATGCCGCTTGTGGTGGATTCCATGGAAGTACACAATCTGACAACGGAATTTCTCGCCTGCGGCAATAAACCGATCGTGCTTGCCGTGGCAGATTCCGATCCTCACGGAAAGGGCGCCGAAGCATCCGATATCCGGGCCTTTGTCCTGCAGCCGGGAGAATTTGTCGTGATGGACAAAGGAATATGGCACGACGCCTGCAGAAGCGCCGAGGGAGATGAATGCTATTATTATTTTATGGCACAGAATCTGGAAGTGCCGGAGTTTGTTCCGATCATAGGAGAAGCTGTCAGGGTGGAATTATAGGGTCTGGCAGGAAACTGAAAGAAACGAGGAATTATTAGGATGAATCAGAGTAAATACAGCAAGATTTTGGGGAGCCTGGTCTACTGCGCGCTGGGCGATGCGATGGGAGCGGTCACGGAAAATCTGACGTTTGACCAGATCAGGGAGATGTATAACGGCGGCCTGCGCGAACTGGCAGAACCCGGCAAAACCGCTTTTGCCTACGGCAACAAGGCGGGACAGATCACGGATGATTTTTCCCAGACCTATCTTCTGACGGAGGAAATCATCAAAAATAACGGAGTGATAGATCCGGAGTGTGTGGAGAATATGCTGATCCGCTGGTCGGGCATCCCGAGGTATTTCAATCGGTTTGCGGGACCAACCACCCGGAGCGCTATCGACGTACTGAAAGCGAAGAAGGAGGGCAGGGATTATAGGCCGGAAGGAGTGATCGACTATGCCAGACAGGCCACAAACGGCAGCGCGATGAAGATATCTCCGGCGGGGTTCTTTAACCCATGCGATGTCGATAAAGCGATCGAGGATGCCGTGCGCATCACACAGGTGACTCATGATAACCATCTGTCCATCTCGGGAGCCTGCGCGGTGGCTGCGGCGATCAGCAGTGCGTTCGAGGAGGACGCCACATTGTACAGCGTTATGCAGGCGGGAATTTACGGCGCAAAGCGCGGGGAGGAGATAGGGAAGGAAAGATCCAGGGTCGTAGGAGGTCCCAGCGTGGTGACAAGAATGGATTATGCGATCTCCGTTGCCTTAAGTTCCGTCACGAAAGAAGAAAAATTGAGGCAGATCTATGAGATCGTAGGGACAGGACTTCACATATCGGAAGCCGTTCCGGCGGCCTTCGGCATCATGATGATCTGTGAGGGGAATGCTTGGGACAGTGTCTGTGAAGCGGTGAATGTGGGCTATGATACGGATACGGTGGCGGCGATAACCGGTTCTGTTGTGGGAGCGCTGGAAGGCGCGGAGAAAGCGGATCCCGCTCTGATCCATGTCATGGATCGGGAAAATGATATCCGGATAGAGGAACTGGCGAGGAAAGCGGCGGAGTGCCTCGGCGATTAACAAAATATTTTTACTAAGCCTCCTGTCTTAAAAACCGGAGGCTTTGCTGGCTTTTGCACCAAAAATTTATTACTTTTTGCATAATCTGACGGTTGAATAAGTCGGACAAATATATTATGATAATCTGTAATACAATTTTCTTAAAGAGATTGTATTACAGTTTTTTCATATTTTATTACAGATGATTGGAGGTGGCGTATGAGTGAATCTTATGTAGAATGCCTTGTGAAACATAAGACGCCGACGGTAAAAGTATTTTTGAGAATATTTTTTACCGTGTTGACTGTGTTGTTTGTTCTGCTCTTTTTTATAGCAGGCATTCCGGCAATAATCATGGCGATGGTGAGCGGTGTACTGAGCTATTTCATGTCGCTGGAGTGCAATGTGGAGTATGAGTATCTCTATGTGGACAGGGAGATCAGCATCGATAAGATCAGCGGGCAGAAGAGAAGAAAGACAATAGAAAAATTGAATACGGAAAAGATTGAAATTCTGGCACCCGTGAAATCATGGCATCTGGACGAATACAAAAACAGGGAGCTGAAACAGAAGGATTACAGTATCGGTTACGAGGCGCAGCCGGATCAAAGATATGTGCTGATCTATAATAATGAAGCAAGAGTGCTGCTCTCACCAAATTCTGCTTTTGTAGCTGCTGTTAAAAGTGTTGCCCCCAGAAAAGTGTTTACGGACTGACGGGATTTTTTTATATTTTACGAAACTATAAACAGCAGGAGCTCATGAAGGGGATTCTGCGGAACTGGAATGGAGGAAAAGAATGGGACAGATTATCGGAGAAGGCATTACATTTGACGACGTATTATTGGTACCGGGCTACTCGCAGGTGATACCGAACCAGGTAGATCTCACCACAAGGCTTACTAAGAAGATCGGGCTCAACATACCCATGATGAGCGCCGGCATGGACACGGTGACGGAACATCGGATGGCGATCGCCATGGCGAGACAGGGCGGTATCGGTATCATTCATAAAAATATGTCGATACAGGAACAGGCAGAGGAAGTGGATAAAGTAAAGCGTTCTGAGAATGGGGTTATCACCGATCCGTTTTCTTTAACTCCCGAACATACAATAAAAGACGCGGACGAGCTGATGGGGAAATTCAGAATTTCCGGTGTGCCGATCACGGAGGGCAGAAAGCTTGTCGGTATTATCACCAACAGGGACCTGAAGTTTGAGACCGACTACTCCAGAAAGATCAAGGAGTGCATGACCTCGGAGAATCTGATCACCGCGAGAGAGGGAATCACGCTGGAGGAAGCGAAGACGATCCTCGGAAAAGCGAGGAAAGAAAAGCTTCCCATCGTGGATGCGAACTACAATTTAAAAGGGCTCATCACGATCAAGGATATCGAGAAGGCGATCAAGTATCCTCTGGCGGCGAAAGACGAGCAGGGCCGCCTTCTGTGCGGTGCGGGCGTGGGCATCACCGCCAATGTGCTGGAGAGGGTGGAGGCCCTTGTGAATGCGAAAGTGGATGTTATTGTGCTGGATTCCGCCCACGGGCATTCTGAAAACGTACTGCGCTGTATCCGGATGATCAAGGAGGCATACCCTGATCTGCAGGTCATTGCGGGAAATGTGGCGACGGGTGAAGCGACGAAGGCATTGATCGATGCGGGTGCGGATGCGGTGAAGGTCGGTATCGGCCCCGGATCCATCTGTACGACCAGAATCGTTGCGGGTATCGGCGTACCTCAGATAACAGCTGTTATGGATTGTTATGCGGTGGCGAAGGAATATGGTATTCCGATCATTGCGGACGGCGGCATCAAGTATTCCGGCGATATGACAAAGGCGATCGCGGCAGGCGGGGATGTCTGTATGATGGGTTCCATCTTCGCGGGCTGTGACGAATCCCCCGGTACGTTTGAACTGTTCCAGGGAAGGAAATATAAAGTGTACCGCGGCATGGGTTCCATTGCGGCCATGGAGAACGGCTCCAAAGACCGGTATTTTCAGTCCGACGCGAAGAAACTGGTGCCGGAGGGCGTAGAGGGACGCGTGGCGTACAAGGGAAGCGTGGAGGACACGGTATTCCAGCTGATGGGCGGTCTTCGCTCCGGAATGGGTTACTGCGGCACGGCCACCATAGAGGAGCTGAAGGAGAAGGGGAAATTTGTGAAGATATCCGCGGCGGCGCTGCGCGAGAGCCATCCCCATGATATCCATATCACGAAGGAGGCGCCAAACTACAGTGTGGACGATGACTGAGCCATGCATTAGTGCAGATAAACAGACCGTGACAGCTTGCTGGCTAAGGTCTGATTACCTGTACTGATATAGGGCGAAGCCCGCCATGAAATAAATCGGCCGGGACATGCAGATGTATGAAGGGAGTGAACGGCCGATTTATGAATGGACACGGCTCATGACGCGGCGAATTGAGAAGTTTCCCGTCAAAACTGAATTCAGGAGAACAACATTATGGAAATAAAATCTTTGCAGAGAGAACTGCAGAACAACGCATACCCGGGCCGCGGCATTGTGATAGGAAGGACGCCTGACGGAAAGTACGCGGTAACAGCCTATTTTATCATGGGCAGAAGCGTGAACAGCCGCAACCGGATTTTTGTGGAGGAGGGCGAAGGGATCCGCACGGAGGCCTTTGATCCGTCCCAATTGAGCGATCCGAGCCTGATCATCTATGCGCCTGTGCGGGTACTTGGAAGGCGGACGATCGTGACGAACGGCGATCAGACCGACACGATCTATGATGGGCAGACAGCGGGAAAAAGCTTTGAGGAAACACTGGCGGCGAGGAAGTTTGAGCCCGACGCGCCAAACTATACGCCGAGGATATCGGGGATTATGGAATTGGCGGAGGGAGCGTTTTCCTATAAAATGTCGATTCTGAAAAGCGCGGACGGCGATCCTTCCTGTTGCTGCAGGTATACTTTTTCCTATGATAAGCCGCTTGCAGGAGAGGGGCGCTTTATCCATACCTATCAGCAGGATGGGAATCCTCTGCCGGGTTTTGAGGGGGAGCCGACTCGGATCGCCCTTGGGGATGAAGATATCGACAGCTTTGCGAAAGGGATCTGGGAGAGCCTGGACGAGGAGAATAAGGTATCTCTGTTTGTGCGCTATATCGAGATCGAAACCGGAAGATATGAGAGCCGGATCATAAACAAAAATGTTTGACAATAAAAACAGGGGAAAGAATATGAATGAATTAGAGTTAAAATACGGCTGCAATCCGAATCAGAAGCCGTCCCGCATCTATATGGAGAACGGCAGGGCGCTTCCCATCGAAGTGCTGAACGGCAGACCGGGGTACATCAATCTGTTAGATGCCTTCAACGGCTGGCAGCTCGTGCGGGAATTGAAGGAAGCTACAGGGCTTCCGGCGGCCACATCCTTTAAACATGTATCGCCCGCGGGAGCTGCAGTGGGGCTTCCGTTGTCTGAGCTGGATAAAAAAATATACTGGGTGGATGAAAATGCACCGTTGACGCCGTTAGCCTGCGCCTACGCCAGAGCCAGAGGGGCGGATCGAATGTCCTCCTTCGGGGATTTTATCGCGCTGTCGGATGTCTGTGACAGGGAGACAGCACTGCTTGTCAAGAGGGAGGTGTCGGATGGCATCATTGCGCCGGGATATGAGCCGGAAGCTCTGGAGATACTGAAAGCAAAGAAAAAGGGCGGCTACAATGTGATTCAGATAGACCCGGCGTATGTGCCGGAAAAGCTGGAGTGTAAGCAGGTGTTTGGCGTGACCTTTGAGCAGGGCAGGAACGATCTGAAAGTGGACGAGGCGCTGTTTCAAAATATTGTGACGGAAAATAAGGAACTGCCCAGGGAAGCCGTGATCGACCTGATCATATCCATGATCACTCTGAAATACACCCAGAGCAATTCTGTCTGCTACGCGAAAGGCGGGCAGGCGATCGGGATCGGCGCGGGGCAGCAGTCCAGGATCCACTGTACGAGGCTTGCCGGGACAAAGGCGGACAACTGGTACCTGCGGCAGGCGCCCCAGGTGTTGGAACTTTCCTTCGTGGATGGTATCGGCAGGGCGGACAGGGACAATTCCATCGACCTGTATATCGGCAACGAGTACGAGGACATTTTGACAGAAGGGACATGGCAGAAGTTCTTTAAGGAGAAACCGCCCGTCTTTGCGCGGGAGGAGAAGGAGGCGTGGCTTGCCGGCAATACGGATGTGGCGCTGGGATCTGACGCGTTCTTTCCGTTCGGGGATAATATCGAGCGGGCGCACAAGAGCGGCGTGAAGTACGTGGCGGAACCGGGCGGATCGATCCGGGACGACAATGTGATCGAGACCTGCGACAAGTACGGGATGGTGATGTGCTTCACAGGGATCCGGCTGTTCCACCACTAATATAGATTATCACGGGAGATGTTGTTATATGGCTGAGGAAGTTATTTCAAGAAATTTTATCGAGCAGGAGATTGACAAAGATCTGGCGGAGGGAGTGTACGATCATGTCTGTACCAGATTTCCGCCGGAACCGAACGGGTATCTGCATATCGGACACGCGAAGAGCATTCTGTTAAACTACGGGCTGTCCAGACAGTACGGCGGGAAGTTTAACCTGCGGTTTGACGACACGAATCCGACGAAGGAGAAGACGGAGTTTGTGGAGTCCATCATCGAGGATGTAAAGTGGCTGGGGGCGGACTATGAGGACAGGCTGTTTTTTGCCTCCAACTATTTTGAGAAGATGTACGAGGGAGCAGTGAAGCTGATCCGAAAGGGAAAGGCCTACGTGTCGGATCTGACGGCGGAGCAGATGCGGGAGTACCGCGGAACCCTGACGGAGGCGGGGAAGGAGGATCCCAGCAGGAACCGCAGCGTGGAAGAGAATCTGACCCTCTTTGAGGCGATGAAGAACGGGGAGTTTCAGGACGGTGAGAAGACGCTGAGGGCGAAGATCGACATGGCCTCCCCGAATATGAATATGCGGGATCCGATCATCTACCGGGTGGCGCACATGTCCCACCACAATACGGGGGATAAGTGGTGCATCTATCCGATGTACGACTATGCCCATCCCATCGAGGACGCTGAGGAGGGCGTGACGCACTCCATCTGTACGTTGGAGTTTGAGGATCACAGGCCGCTCTACGACTGGGTGCTCAGGGAGCTGGAGTACGAGGAGCCGCCGAGACAGATCGAGTTTGCCAAGATGTACCTGACCAATGTGGTGACGGGAAAGAGATATATCAAGAAGCTGGTGGAGGAAGGTATTGTGGACGGCTGGGATGATCCGAGGTTAGTGTCCATCGCCGCCCTGAGGAGACGGGGATTCACACCGGAGTCGATCAGACGTTTTGTGGACTTATGCGGCGTCTCCAAGGCTCACTCGTCCGCGGAATACTCCATGCTGGAATACTGCATCAGGGAGGATCTGAAGCTGAAGAAGCCGCGGATGATGGCGATCCTGGATCCGGTAAAGCTGATCATCGACAACTACCCGGAGGGGCAGACGGAAGAGCTGGAAGTGGCAAATAATCTGGAGAATCCGGAGCTCGGCAGCAGGAAGGTTCCCTTCGGAAGAGAGCTTTACATCGAGAGGGATGATTTTATGGAGGAGCCGCCGAGAAAGTATTTCAGGATGTTCCCGGGGAATGAAGTGCGGCTGATGCACGCATACTTTGTAAAGTGTACGGGATGTGAGAAGGATGAAAACGGCAATGTCACCGTGGTGCATGGAACTTACGATCCGGCAAGCAAAGGCGGCAACAGCCCGGACGGCAGGAAAGTGAAGGGGACGATCCACTGGGTGAACGCGGAGACGGCGGCGCAGGCGGAAGTGCGGCTGTATGAGAATATTGTGGATGAGGAGAAGGGCGTGTACAACGAGGACGGTTCCCTGAATCTGAACCCAAATTCACTGACCGTGTTAAAGAAGTGTTATATGGAGCCGGCGCTGGAGGAGGCCGCGGTATCCGAGAGCTTCCAGTTTGTCAGACAGGGGTTCTTCTGTGTGGACAGCAGGGATTCCGAGCCGGGAAAGCCGGTATTTAACAGAATTGTATCGCTGAAAAGTTCATTTGTGCTGCCAAAAGGGTGACAGGATAGCCCATGAGGGCGTATGATGTAATAACCATGTCTGGAAATAAGCAGTTTCGGTAGTTATTGGATGGAGAGATTTAAATGAAAGAAAAACCGGTCACAAGGGAAAAGCACAGAGGAATAACGCTGCTCGTCTCCATTGTACTGGTTTTTTGTATTTTGGGGACGATCGTATATGCGGTGGCGAGGAAAATATCGGAGGAGATGTCGGATGCGGCGATCCAGAATCTGAGTGAGAGCCTGGATCTGATCCAGTATACCATTGAGGCAATTTTGACAAATGAAACAGAGTTTCAGGAGCTGATCGCCGGAGAGGCTGCGAGGGCGGATGACCCGGAGGAATATGTCCGCACCTACCAGATAAATCAGACCATGGTGAAAATGTCTTTTATTCCGAAGGGAAAGACGGAGGGAGTATCCAACACGGGGGAAATTTTTACCGGGGAGGAGCTGGACTTCTCTGGAGGTGGTATTGTGAACGGCATGCCGGTCTCAAAGTCCTATGTAAATTACATGGGGGCGTGGGCCTACACGGTAAAATGTCCTGTCATGCGGGAGGATGAGGAGATTGGAACGCTGTATATCGAATATATTTATGAGAATATCGATCGGTCCCTTCCAAATGGATTTTATAATAAACAGGCGACTTTGTATGTGATGGATGCGGAGAGTGAACGTTTTATTCTGAAACCAAAGGGAATGGGGATGAGGAGCGCCGGACATCTGAATCTGGACGATTTTTATCGGGCAAATGATATCAGGGACGAAGGAATTCGGACGGAGGTGGCCAGATGTCTGGATGAGGGGGATTATATCCTGTTTTACCATGATATCCGGGGCGTAGAAGCTCTGAACTATATGTGGCCGGTCAGCGGCGGGACGATTTTTCTGGTGGGATATGTGCCGGTGGAGGCGATCCAGCAGGAGGGGAGCACCGTCAATCAGAATATCTTTCTCGTGGTAGTCGCCATGCTTGTGGCGTTTCTGGTGTGCGTGCTGCTGTACTATTTTAACTGGAGGCAGCAGGATAAGGACCGCAGAGAGCGGGAGGCGGAACGAAAACTTCACAATGAACAGCTTGCGGAGGCTCTGCAGGCGGCCCGGATCGCCAGCAATTCCAAGACTATGTTCCTCTCCAATATGTCCCATGATATCCGTACACCGATGAATGCGGTTCTGGGATTTACGACGCTTTTGGCGAAGGACGCGGATGATCCGGTGAAGGTGCGCGAATACACGAAGAAGATCACTGCCTCCGGCCAGCATCTTCTCGGGTTGATAAACGACGTGCTGGATGTCTCCAAGATCGAGAGCGGAAAAGTCGTCCTCAATTTTGAAAAGTTTACACTGAGCGATGTGATCTCCTCCGTGGAGGCGATCATCATGCCGATGGCGAAGGAGAAGAAGCAGGAGTTTCATGTGGCGGTGACGGGTGTCAGACATGAGGATCTGGAGGGGGATGAGACGAGGCTCAATCAGATTCTGATCAATCTTTTGTCCAACTCCGTGAAATATACGCCGGAAGGCGGAAGTATCTGGCTGCGCATCCTTGGACTGAAACAGCATTCGGCACAGTATGAGCACATACGGATAGAGGTGGAGGACAACGGATACGGCATGACGCCGGAATACGTGAAGACTGTCTTTGACGCCTTCACCAGGGCGGAGAACAGCACCACGAACAAGGTGCAGGGGACAGGGCTCGGGATGGCTATCACAAAGAGCATCGTGGAGTTGATGGGCGGCACGATAGATGTCTCCAGCGAAGTGGATAAGGGAACACTCTTCCGGGTGGAGTTGGAACTGCGCATTCAGGAGAGAGAGGAGGACGGTCGGTTCTGGGAGGAGAAAGGCATATCCAGAATACTGATCGTGGATGAGGACGCGGGAAATTGCGATAATGTGCGTGAGCTGATGCGGGACAGAGGAGTCGCCGCGGACGCCATGGGAATTGAGATGGCTCTGGAATGTCTGCAGGCGGATAAAGGCTCCTATCAGCTTGTGCTGATGGACTGGGATGTGTCGAAGACGGAGGGGATAAAGGCGGCGAAGAAGCTGCGGGAGCTTCTCTCCGTTACCGTGCCGATAGTGCTCCTGGCGGAATATAACGAGGAGGGAGTAGAGGAAGCGCTTCAGGTAGAGAATACGGATCTGCTCACAAAACCGTTCTTTGTTTCCACACTTCGGGATAAGATCGCACAGATGTGGGGAGACGGAGAAAAGCTGCCGGATGAAAAGCCCGAAAAAGCGGAGAGTCTGGAAGGCCTGCATTTTCTGGCGGCTGAGGACAATGAGATCAACGCGGAGATTCTGGTGGAGATTTTGAAAATGGAGGGAGCTTCCTGCGAGATCGCGGAGAATGGGCGGGCGGCGTTGGAGCGCTTTGCACAGGCGGAGGAAGGCGAGTTTGACGCGATCCTGATGGATGTGCAGATGCCGGTGATGAACGGATATGAGGCAGCCAGAGCCATTCGCTCTCTGGAGAAAAAAGAGGCAAAGCGCATACCGGTTATTGCCATGACGGCGAATGCCTTCGCGGAGGATGAGAAGGAGGCGCTGAAGGCCGGAATGAATGCCCATGTGGCAAAACCGCTGGATGTGGAAATGTTAAAAAAGGTGATAGGACAGTATATAAAACGGGCAGGTGAAGTTTAAGATGTGCGGAAGGAAGGAAAAAAGAAGATGGCTGGCATGGATCTTGACGGGGGTTGTGATGTTAGCGTTTACAGCCTGTGGAAAAGAGGAGGAACAAAAGAATCTGATCAGGGAGGACAGAGAGGAGGAACGAATCGTCAATTTCTTCAGTCCCATGGAAAAATCTGATCCGGACGCGGAGAACGTGGCGAGAAGCGCGTCCGAGCTGACAGTCATCATGGCGGAGGAGGAACTGGGTGTCACGATGGCGTACAGGACCTACACGGCGGAGCATTATCAGGACAAAACCTATGACGATGTGGCCCTAGAGAGAGCTCGCAGCAACATGGATGATCTGTACCTTCTGAATCCGGATGTGATCCTGAAGCTGGGGGCGGAAGGGAAGCTGATGGATCTGTCGGGGTTGGAGAGCGCTGAGAATCTTCGGGAGATCATAAAGATCGCCAACACGGTGGATGGGAAGCTGGTGGCGATCCCCCAGGAGGTGGCGGCGTACGGATTGTTTGTCAACAAGGATATGTTTGACGAGTACGGGCTCACGCTGCCGGAGACGCCGGAAGAGTTTCTGGAATGCTGTCGGGTATTCAAGGAAAACGGAATCGAGACGCCCGTCGGCGCGAATCGCTGGTGGCTGGAGACTTTCGTCTTCGCGCAGGCTTACGCGGAGCTCTACAATGGAGGAAACACGGAGGAGGAGATCGCGGCTCTCAACAGCGGGGAGGCGAGATACAGCGACTATATGCGTCCCGGGTTTGAGTTTTTGCAGGAACTGATCGATCAGGGGTATATCGATGCGGAGAAGGCCCTGGTCAGCGAGGCGATCGAAGGTGAGGGAGAGGATTTCCTGGCACAGAAAACACCCATTGTGATGGCGTACTGGGGCGCGGCGAACACGAAGACAGCCTACGGGGAAACGGATTTTGAGATGCAGGTCATCGGTTTTCCGAGCAGTATGGGGCAGATGCCGGTGATACCCATGACGGGTTACGGTGTGGGCGCCAATGCGGAACACAGGGAGGATGCGGCGAAGATGCTGGATATCATGACCTCCGATGAGGCGCTTCAGGTGTACTCGGAGACGAACCGGGTGATCTCGCCGTCGAAGAACGTGTCGGTGGAGTGCGTTCCTGCCCTGAGACCGCTCAACGACAGGATCGAGGAGGGCGTCTATGTCCTCGGCTCCAACGCAGGCATGAAGGTGGAGCAGTGGGGCAACACCTGCCTGATCGTGCGGCAGCTGCTGGGGGGCGCCACAGTGGACGAGTGCATGGCGATGTTTGATGAATTGCAGGATGAGACGCTTCAAAAATAACTTAATTCTTTTTTAATGTGATAATGCTGTGGAAGGTTGCTGTCTCATTGTGGTAATACATCTGCATGTCGCCATGATATTTACCGACTGTTTTCCGGATGCTTTTCAGACCGAAGCCGTGTCGTTGTCCGTCGGATTTGGAAGTAGGCATAAGACCAAGACCAGCGCGCACATGGCGTGAAAATGGGTCATTTCGGCAGGAGTTGACCATTGTTATGACAGTAAAAGGCGTATGTTCTCTTTTTTGAACAGTCATTTCAATAAACGCTTCCGGAATGCCTCGGCAGGCTTCCACCGCGTTATCCAGCAAATTGCAGAATAGAGAAGTGATATCATTATCCGCCATAAAATCTACAGTGCCGCTGTGTATATCGGTAAGAAAGGATATGTGCAGAGAGAGGCACTGTTTTTGTATCGTCCGAGAATAGCATTTAAAAGCGCATTGTCGCATAGCTTTGCGGCATCCTTTAAATCGGAGGAAAGCAAAAGCTGTTTTATATAGGCGGAAATTTTTTCATGGTCACACTGATCGTTTAAGAGATCGATAGACTGCAGATGTTTTTTGATGTCGTGGATCAGGATGCTCTGGTTGTCGTACTGGGAGAGGAGCATTTTGTAATATTGGGCAGAATCGGATTCTTTTTGGAGAAGGAGCAGGGTTTCGGTGTATTCGGAATGTTTATTTTGAATATACTGGTTTAGAACAAAGACCAGTAAACTGATACCCAAAAGGAATATGGAACTTAATGTGATCATCCAGTCTGATTTGTTTGAAAGAGCAGTATTTTCTCCAATATTGACAAAGGTGATTATCACAAAAACAGAGGTAATTGGGATAAAGCTAAGCAAAAAAGCAGAGATATTTTGAGACGGATTATAGGATCTCTTTCCCTTTAAAAGATGAATAAGGATATATATGATTAAAAAAATGAAATTTTGCTGAAAACGGATAAAATAGCAAGATTTCGGAAATAGGAAGCTTCAGCAAAAAAATGTGGAGAGTGTCGCAAAAGGATACCGAATGGAATCAATTCGCACGTGCTCATAATAGCGGTTAAGATGGCAGAATGGAATAGTGCTGAAAACCATTTTAGTTGATATTGGGTATATAAATATATAAAATTTATTAAAAAATATAAAAAGGCATTTAACCATGTTATTTCTGCTATCGATACTGCAAATAAGAGCAGATATAAAAGGGTAAGCAGTAATGCACGTCTCTTTTCCAATCCCTTATGGGAATCAGCAGAATTAAAAAATTTGTGCGCTGATTTTTTATTTTTGGGAGGAAAAAGGTTGGAAGAATATTGCCAGAGAATAACGGCTTCCGTTAAAATACCGAAGGAATAGCAAATTACATTGTTCTGACCAGAGCTTCTACAGCGATGATGGAAGATGCGGGAAGCGCATGGCATCATCAAGATATTCTATGTGGGATGTGATAATCAGGATAATAATATTTTGATTTCGCTTTTTCAGCTCATTACCGACATAAATACCGTTCATCCCCGGCATTTCCACATCAAGAAAAAGGATATCGATATCTCCCCGATCCGCAAGCAGAGCTTCGCCGTTGTCAAAACAGGCTGTTTCAGGGCATTTTAAATGAGCGCATGCAAAATAAGTTCGGATGTATTTTTGTAATTGTTCAGTTATCAGAGCATCATCGTCACAAATACAGATCCGCATAGTTTTGCTTGCCCTCGCCTTTCAAATGAAACTGGTTTTTATTATACACTGCAGTATGTGAAATTGCAAAAGGGTTTGCATGAAAAGACATTTTCAGGCGTTTTTTGGTTTACGGCTTGAAATACTCCGACTTTTATGATATAGTCAGAGGAAAGCAGATTATTTTCATAACTATAGTCTCTATATTGAGATTGTCTGTCAGGCGGCGTTCTGCCGTATCTTGCCGAAAGGCGTCCTGAAGATTCCTGCTTTTAGATTCA
This sequence comes from uncultured bacterium, assembly GCA_947643595.1. GTDB lineage: Bacteria > Bacillota > Clostridia > Lachnospirales > Lachnospiraceae > 1XD8-76. Next base: position 55,494 of record CANRWP010000018.1, read on the forward strand.
AAATCATTAAATGAAAAAGCAGAAGAAGAGGGGATGACGTATATGTTCTCCTGCGGGAAAGGAGAAAGTGGTATGTCAAATGTAACAAGAAATCATAAGGACAATGTATTTTGTCTGCTGTACAGGGAGAAGAAAAATTTACTCTCTCTGTATAATGCGATGAACGGCACATCCTATGAGAATGAACAGGAACTGGAGGTAGTCACATTAGAGGAAGCGATCTGTATGAAAATGCGGAATGATGCGGCGTTTGTGATCGATTCAACGCTGAACCTGTACGAACAACAGGCGAGTGTCAATCCAAACATGCCGCTCCGCAATTTATATTATGTGACGGAGGAACTGAAGAAAATTGCTCCGGCAGGCAGACTTCACCGGACAACGAAAGTGAAAATCCCGGCACCGCATTTTGTAATGTTTTATAACGGAGCGGCAAAGCAGCCGGAGAGAATGACTTACAGGCTTTCGGAATTATTCTTCAGAGAGGAAAAAGAACCAGGATTGGAATTGGTAGTCACTGCGGTCAATATTAACCCAGGGTGCAGCCAAGAACTGCTGGATAAGTGCGAGAGCTTGAGAGGATATATGGCTTTTGTGGAGAAAGTCCGGGTTAAACTGGCTGCTGAGGTAAAATTGGAAGAGGCTGTGCGCCAGTCGGTAAATGAGTGCATTTCAGAAAATATCCTTGAGGATTTTTTCAGGGAACACAGGGAGGAGATCGTAGAAATGGGGATTTACGAGTTCGATCAGGAATTGCATGACCAGGTACTTCGGGAAGATGGGGAAGCGATTGGGATGGAGAAAGGGATAGAGATCGGTAGAAGAGAAGCTGTAGAGATCGGTAGAAGAGAAGCTATAGAAAATTTGATGGATACGTTGAATTTAACAGAGGAGCAGGCGATGGAGGCATTGAAAATCCCGGAGAGTGAGAGAAAAAAATACAGCGTCAGTTAGTTTTCCGCGTTGCATTTTTCCGGAAAAAACTGCATACAGGGAGGATTTTTCAGTATCTGTGGAGATAAAAAGGAGGAATTTTCCATGTATTTGTTTCAGATTCATAAGCATAAACGCAAAGCCAGGATTTGGTCCGGCATTTCGATGGCGGCAATACTTCTTGTTGGCTGCGGAAAGAAAATACCCAGGCTTTCCGAGGAGGAATTGGCTGCTTTGCAATATATAGAAAAAATGGAGGTGGAGGATTACTACGGAGACGGAGTATATTACGAGGCTTATGTTCCGAAAGGAAGCAGTTGTCAGGATGGCAGTGTGTCCTGCTTTGACCACGGAATTACGTATTTCGCTTCCGCCTGCAGTTTGGAGTCCGCGTCTTACCTGTATGAATAAATGGATGATACAGTACAGTACACCGTGGATGACTGGCAGGATGAGAACTTCGGCAATGCGGACCAGGTAGAGTTGAGCAAAATGAAGAAAAACGGCGACGACAGATATCAGTTCGCATCGGCGATGAAAGAAAATATTTCTCCCTTTTCGGAATTGTGTACCCATTGAGTAATAACTTTTCGATATACATTGTA
>CANRWP010000019.1 GCA_947643595.1 uncultured bacterium
TACGAAGACTATGCCTGGGAGAAACAGCTTAGCTCAAAAGTTGTAAAGTGGTGTACTACTACTAATTTACTACAAAATAAATAGTTTTCCAATATCTGATTTTAAATGCTTATATACGCGTAACAAAAATAAAAATGGTATTTGCTATGTTAACCTTGAGGGTATTACGCTTCAATACTCTTATACGAGTAAAATATCCCATTCCGGACTGAATTTACAGACTTTCCCCTTTCTTTTTTTGATCGAACATATGTCCGATTACGTTTTTGATTACATTTTTTCAGCCACTTTTTCTATCCCATTTTCAAGAACAATAAAAAAGTCCTGAACACCTTGTCTTACTGGGCTTTCAGAACTTGTTGGGTTGGGCTGTTCACTTTTGAACAACAGCTGATAGGGGAATCGAACCCCTGTTTCCGCCGTGAGAGGGCGGCGTCTTAACCGCTTGACCAATCAGCCATATGCAATCTTTCTGCTGTGCAGAGACACAACGCACTTCTGTCCTGCACTTGATTATTCTATTACAAATCCAGAAAGATTGCAAGTACTTTTTTTCATTCTCGCAAAATTTGTCAAAATTGCCCAATTTTTCAGCGGCACGCTATCCCACTTTCACAAAATCAAACAAGCTGATCTGATTGCTCTCCGGCAGATCTCCTAGAATCCCCAGATCACCCAGCTGATCCGCCAACGTCTTGCCGACTTTCGCGCGCTCCTTAAAATCATCTTTGGACAGGAACGGTCCCTGTTTCGCCGCCTCGCAGATCGCGTAGGCGGCTTTCTCGCCGAGCCCGTCAATGCTGCTGAAAGAGGGCAGCAGCTTTCCGTCCACGATCTGAAACAGCCTCGCGTCGGACTTATACAGATCGATAGGCAGAAATTCAAAGCCTCTGGCGTACATCTCCTGCACGATCTTCATATCCCGCATGGAGTCCTGCTCCTTTTTCGACAGCTGATCCTTACCCCGCTTTTTGTAATCGTTCAGTATACTTTCCAGATGTTCTTTTCCGCAGCACATGATCTCATAGGAAAATGCTGATGCCCTGATACTGAAAAACGCCGCATAATAGGCGAGGGGATAGTACACCTTGCAGTAGGCAATGCGCCATGCCATCATGACGTACGCCGCCGCGTGGGCTTTCGGGAACATATACTTGATCTTTTTGCAGGACCAGATATACCAGTCCGGCACGTTGTTTTCCTTCATCGTCTCCTCCCACTCCGGCTTTAACCCTTTTCCCTTTCGCACGCTCTCCATGATCTTGAAGGAGAGCGCCGGATCAAGCCCCATGTGGATCAGATAGATCATGATGTCGTCACGACAGCAGATCGCCGTGGAGATCGTCGCCTTCCCCTCCTCGATCAGCGTCTGAGCGTTCCCCACCCACACATCCGTCCCATGTCCCAGGCCGGAGATCCGGATCAGGTCCGAAAAATGCTGTGGTTTTGTGTCAAGCAGCATTTGAATGACAAAATCCGTCCCGAACTCAGGGATACCCAGAGACCCCACCGGACATCCGCCTATATCCGAGGGCGCGATCCCCAGCGCCTCCGTGGAAGTAAACAGGCTCATCACCGCCTTGTCATCGAGTGAAATCGTTCTCGGGTCAAGCCCCGTCAAGTCCTGCAGCATACGGATCATGGTGGGATCATCATGCCCCAGAATATCTAACTTCAGCAGATTATGGTCGATGGAATGGTAGTCAAAATGGGTGGTGACGATGTCCGTCGTCATATCGTTGGCCGGATGCTGCACCGGCGTGAAAGAATTGATATCCTCCCCCACGGGCAACACTATGATACCGCCGGGATGCTGCCCGGTGCTTCTTCGGATACCGGTACATCCCTGGACGATCCGATCAATCTCGCAGTTCCGCTTATGGATCTCGTGTTCGTCGTAGTAATTTTTCACATAACCGAAAGCAGTCTTGTCCGCCATCGTCGCGATCGTCCCCGCACGGTAAGTCTGTCCATGGCCGAAGATTACCTCCGTGTATTTATGCGCCTTACTCTGGTACTCCCCGGAGAAATTCAGATCGATATCCGGCTCCTTATCCCCCATAAAGCCGAGGAAAGTCTCAAAAGGAATGTCAAAGCCATCTTTCGCCAACATCTCTCCGCACTTCGGGCATTTCCGATCCGGCATATCACAGCCGGCGCCTCCCACAAAGGCCTTCACCTCCTCGGAGTCAAAATCATAATAGAAGCAGTGGGGACACCTGTAGTGAGGGCTCAGGGAATTTACCTCTGTGATGCCGGCCAGGAACGCCACGAAGGAAGATCCCACAGAACCCCTGGAACCTACCAGATATCCGTCCTCCACCGATTTCCACACTAACTTCTGGGCGATAATGTACATCACGGCAAAGCCATTGTTGATAATGGAATCCAGCTCTTTCTTCATCCTCGCTTCCACGATCCCCGGCAGTTTTTCCCCGTACAGTTCATGGGCTTTCTCATAGCAGATTCGGGTCAGTACCTTATCGGAATCGGGGATGATCGGCGGACATTTATCCGGGCGCACCGGAGACATGGTGTCCACCATATCCGCGATCAGATTGGTGTTGGTGATCACGACTTCCTCCGCCTTGTCGTTGCCCAGATACTGAAACTCCTCCAGCATCTCCTCCGTGGTGCGCAGGTAGAGCGGCGCCTGGTTGTCCGCATTCTCGTACTTTCTCGCGGCCATGATGATCCGGCGGTAAATCTCGTCCTCCGGATCCAGAAAATGCACGTCGCAGGTAGCCACCACAGGTTTATGGAACGTCTCGCCGATCTCCACGACTTTTCTGTTTAAATTTTTGATATCCTCGAATGAGTGCACATTCTCGATCCGCTCCGACTCTATCATAAACTCATTGTTGGTCAGAGGCTGTATCTCCAGATAGTCGTAAAAATTCGCGATTCGGGCAAGCTCCGCCTCCTCTCTCCCGTCAAGCAGAGCCTTATACAGTTCCCCCGCCTCGCAGGCGCTTCCGACGATCAGTCCCTCCCTGTATTTTAACAGTTCGCTCTTCGGTATCCTGGGCCTTCTGTTAAAATATTCCAGATGGGCTTTGCTGACCAGCGTGTAGAGATTCATCCGGCCCACATTGTTTTTCGCCAGAATGATCACATGGTAGGTCGCCATCTTTTTGATGATCTCCGGGTTGGATTTTCCCGCCTCCTCCAGCTGGGTGAGACTTTTTATCCCTTTCTCCGCAAGCATTTTCAGAAACGCCAGATACATCTCGGCGGTGCATCCCGCATCGTCCACCGCCCTGTGATGGTTCTCCAGCGAGAGGTTCAGCGTCTTTGCCACCGCATCCAGGGTATGTTTCGCCTGCCCCGGCAAAAGGAGCCTGGCGATGCCCATCGTATCCAGATAGGTAAACTCTTTGATCAGCCCCAGCCTCCTAGCATTCTCCTTGATAAAACTCATGTCAAATCCGGCATTGTGGGCCGCTAACACCGCTTCCCCGCAAAAATCCAGAAATTCCGGCAGCACCTTCTCGATCGTGTCCGCGTCCACCACCATGCTGTCATGGATGCCCGTGAGCTGCTCTATCCGAAACGGTATGGGTCTCTCAGGGTTCACAAAGACCGAGAAACGGTCCGTGATCTTCCCATCCTTCACCTTGACCGCCCCGATCTCTATGATGCGGTCGTTCACCGGGGAAAATCCTGTCGTCTCAATGTCAAATACCACGATCTCATCAGTCAGAAGCTGTCCCCTGTCCCGGCTGACAAGAGGGTTCAGGTCATCCACCAGATAGCCCTCCACGCCGTAGATCACCTTGAAAAAATCAAATTTGTCCGGCTCTGCCTCCCCGGCCTCTTTGCGCTTTGCCTTCTCCGCCTTCCACAGATCTTCCCACACATGGTTTGCGTCCGGGAAGGACTGCACGACGCCGTGGTCGGTGATCGCGATAGCCGGCATACCCCACTGATAGGCGCGTTTTACGATGTCCTTCACCTCGGAAACCCCATCCATATCGCTCATCTTTGTATGACAGTGCAGCTCCACCCTCTTTCTGACGCTGTTGTCCATCCGCCTGACCGTAAAATCGGGAATTTTTTTCATGCCGGCGATAGAGGAAAGTCCCAGCTCATGATCAAATTTATCCGTCAGTGCCACACCTTTGATCTTCAGGAAATTTCCCTTCTGCAGAAATTCTTTTATCTCTCCGGCCTGCTCGGATTTTACAAAGATCTTTACACCGATCGTATCCGTCATATCCGTGACCGTGAAGATCAGGATCGTCTTCCCTATCTTTTCTATCACTTTCTCCTCAAAATTGAGAACTTTCCCGCGGATGATCACCTCGCCGATCTCATCGGTGATATTCTCGATGGGGATAGGATCCCCCTCAAAGTCTCTGCCGAAAATGACATCCGGATTCTCGGAGCGCCGCAGCGGCCGGAATGCATCCCTGTCCTGTTTTCTGCCGGCGCCTCTCAACATACGTCCGCCGTCTTTTTCCTCTGACACTTTTTTTGCGCTTTCCGCACTCTCGGGTCTGTTCGGCGCACCGTAAATCTCCTCCCCTGCAGAAGCGCCTGCCACGGCATGATTTCCCTTTGCCATGGAAAAAATCTCCGCCACCCGGTTTTCGATCTGCAGTTCCTGTTCCGCTCTGCGTTTTCTCTCTTTTTTCTCCCGGTAGTCCGTCTCGATCTGCACCTGCAGCCCACAGCGCTCCTGAAAGATCTTTTCCAGGATCCGAACCAGCTCCCTCTCCTTCTCCCTGGCCAGGACAGACTCTTCCAATACGATCTTTACGGTCTGTTCATCCGGATAAGAAATCTTCGCATTCTTAAACAGACTGTACTCCAGCGGAGACAATTCCCGCAGTTCCTGCATAATGCTTTTTTCGTAGACTTCCATCAGCTTCTCCGGGGTGTACAGGGAGGAGAGATGGAATCTCTCATATATTTTTACGATCGTCACAGCGTGGGGAAACAGCTGATTTTTTATCTCTCTCTCCAGCGCCCAGATCTTTTCCTTTTCTATCAGATGTTCGCTGCCCAGATATATGCGCAGAATACTCCTGTCCTTCGGTGCGGAGATCCGCTCCACCTGCGCTCGCCCGAACATTGCCTTCATATCGCCCTTCAGCTGCAGGCTCGGAAATACCTCTTCAAATGGTTTCATTGTTTCACCCTTCCCACGAAAACAGCTCCTGCCGCAATGTCTCAAGAAGTTGCGTCTCCGGCACCTTTCTGACGATCTCGCCCTTTTTGATCAAAAGTCCTTCTCCGATCCCTCCGGCGATGCCGATATCCGCCTCCTTCGCTTCCCCCGGTCCGTTGACCACGCAGCCCATCACAGCCACCTTGATATCCAACGGAATATCCGCCACCATCTTCTCCACCTCGCCTGCCAGTCCGATCAGGTCGATCTTCGTCCGCCCGCAGGTCGGACAGGACACCACCTCAATACCGCCCTTGCGAAGCCCCAGCGTCCGCAGGATCAATTTTGCGGATCTGATCTCCTCCACCGGATCGCCGGTCAGGGAGACCCGAATCGTGTCACCGATGCCCTGATTTAAGATCAGCGCCAGCCCGATGGCCGACTTGATGTTGCCGCTCGTCACCGTGCCGGACTCCGTGATCCCCACATGCAGCGGATAGGGTGTCTTATCCGCCAACAGTTCATGGGCTTTCACGCACATCATCACATCCGAAGATTTGATACTGATGACAAGGTTGTCATAATCCATATCCTCGATCATATGTACCTTGTCCAACGCACTCTCCACGATCCCCTCCGCCGTGACGCCCCGGTACTTTTCCACCAGCTCCTTCTCCAGCGAACCGCTGTTTACCCCTATCCGGATCGGGATATTCCTCTCCCTCGCCGCTTCCACAACGGCTTTCACCTTCTCCCCGCCGCCGATATTGCCCGGATTGATGCGGATCTTGTCCGCCCCGTTTTCGATCGCCGCGATCGCCATCCTGTGATCGAAATGGATATCCGCCACGAGGGGAATCGATATCTGTCTTTTGATCTCCGCAAGCGCCCTGGCCGCTTCCGCAGTGGGCACCGTGCAGCGGATGATCTCACAGCCAGCCGCTTCGAGTTTCCTTATCTGGGCCACTGTCGCCCCGACATCCTCCGTGGGCGTATTGGTCATGGACTGGATCGCGATCGGATTTCCTCCGCCGATCACTCTCCCGCCGATATTCACTGTTCTGGTTCGTTCTCTGTATGTCATACTCTCCAACCTCTTTCTTCCACAATTAACATGCGCTCCAGTTTTCCACTGTCAGACCCGGCACTCTCTCAAACTCTCTCACATTATTTGTGACAAGAATCATGCCCTCCGCTTTCGCATGGGCCGCGATCAGCATATCCATCACCCCGATCGGCGCACCCTGCTTCCAGAGATACGCGCAGATCTTCCCGTACTCCACAGACGCCATGTCATCGAAAGGCAACACCGTCAAAACAGAAAGAAACTGCATGAGCGCCAGCTCATTTTTCTCCGGGTACGCGCTCTTTTTCACTCCGTGTTCCAGTTCCGCCAGCGTGATTGCCGAAATACACAGGCCTTTTTCCAGATTCTTTTTCAGCCTTTCAAGCACCTCCGCCGGCCTCCTTTTTATCACATAGATACAAATATTCGTATCCAACATATACGTCATAATACTTCCCTTTCTGCCTGATCTTCCGAGATTCTTCCATCCTCCAGAAAATCGTCGGAAAAGCTGTTTATCCCGTTCAAAAAAGTCTGCCAGCACTCTTCCTTCGGAACCAGCATCACCGCCTGTCCCAGTCTCTGCACCAGAACCTCCTCACCGGAAAAACGGAATTTTTTCGGCAGGCGCACAGCCTGGCTTCTGCCATTTTCAAATATTTTTGCTGTCTCCATCTTTGTCACCTCCCACACAATATATATCACGATATATATTGTGTGTCAACCGCTTCCCGGCTATACTTTTACTACTAAAATGTCACCCGGCACTTCTGCACCACACCGATCTCTTCTGCTCCCACTTCTCATTCCGCACCCGGTAGATCCATTCCGCTGCTTTCAGCCAAAGATACCCCATCAGAAAATGCCCCGCCAAAGAAAGACACTCCGGTCTGTACCATATAATATATACCGCTGCATATAGAAATCCGATCTTCAATATTTCTTCCATCCGGAACATCAGGATCCTGCCTCTGCCCGCTCTCTTATACTGTCTCCAGTCCGTCAGAAATGCCCTTGCCGTGGCGTAGCGCTTCTCCCTCTCGGGGCTCAGGCACCTTCTCACCGCCCGGCGCATTCCTTCCGGCACGCCGCTCTTTTCCGTGAGATTCCCGGAAAACACCTGGCTTTTCAGTTTCTCCTCCCCCTCCATCACAGCGCAGAGGACAGCTCCCAGCCCGTAGATATCCGCCCGCTCATCTACAGACTTACCCTCCCACTGTTCGGGGGCAGCGTAGCCGGGAGTCCCCACCCGCTTTCTCTGGAAGGATCTCTCCGCCCCAAGGCGCACGGCCGCCCCCACATCCACAAACCGCAGGGTCTTATCCGGCTGCACCATGATATTCTCCGGTTTTAGATCCCGGTAGAGCACCTTGGGATTTCCGTTGTGGAGTTTATCCAGAAATTCCCCCAGCTGCACCCCCCAGTCATAGATCTGCCTCTCCGGAATCTGCCGATGCAATGCCAGATATTCCTTTAAATTCTGTCCTTCCACATATTCCATGACAATGACACCCTCACCGCTCTCCTCCACCCAGGCGTCAAATACCGCCGGCAGCATCCGAAAACTCTGTCTTTGCAGCAGCGCGATCTCCTCCTCAAACTGCTCCGTCACCCGCTCCAGGATCTTGATCGCCACAGGCCGCCCCAGCCTCATATCCCGCGCCAGATACACCCGTCCCGTGCCGCCCTCCCCGAGGATCTCCTTTATCTCATACCTGTCAAACCAGACGCACGCCTGACAGGAAACTTCTCTTTCCGCCATTTTTCTCCTCCTCCGATCTCATTTCGTAAATTACAGTTACATCTCTCATACACATACGATCACTGCCGCCTGGTTATCCTTCTCCCCACGCACTCTCCCCGCTTCCCCGAGCTTGCCAAGTCTTTTCTCCAGCTGAACGTCGCCCGGATCTGCATCCCGAAACGATCTCTTCTTTCCAAAACTCTCCGCGATCTCACTTTCTTCCAGCTGACGCCAGAACCCGTCACTGCACAGAAGGATACTCTCCCCCCGGCGCAGATGTCCCCGCTTTCTCTGCACTCCCCGCCAGGGAAAACTCCCGATGCATCTGTGCAGCGCATGATCCCCGAAACTGTCGTCCTTCGTCAACCCCCTGCATCCTCTCCCCGTCAGATAAGCCCTGCTGTCTCCCGCGTGAAAGAGCAGATATCCCGTGAAAATAAAAGGCGGACACCCCAAAAACAGGCGCCGCTCCTGCAGCAGCGCCATCGTCACGGTCGTTCCGAGTCTGATACCCCGCTCCTTTCCATAGCGCGTCAGATACCGGTTGCAATCATAGAGCATACCGGCACAGTCCCTCACGATCCGCTTTGTGCTGTGCCGCCTCCTCAAGTGCCGCAGATACGAACCGTAAAACCAGTTCCGCACCTGCATCGTCACATAACTGCTGGCATACTCCCCCTCCGCAAGACCGCCGATCCCGTCGCATACCACCAACAGCGCCGCCTCCCTCTTTCCGAGCGCCGCAATCTCCAGGACCAGAGCGTCCTGCTGCACCGACGCCGAGTCCCCTTTGTCATAATAAACTGCTGCCGTCATAACTTCCTTTCCGGTTCTTCGCAGTTCAGATCGCTGTGAAATGATCAGATGTTTGATCCTTGAATAACAGATAAAACAGATGTTTCAGATAGATTGATTATAACACAGGACGGGGAAAAAGCAACCTTTCTCCCTCAATTTTCTCTCCTGTTCCGCCGTCTGCTGATCTATCACAAGAGGCACAAACACCTCCTCATTCCCCCTCTCCAACAGACTTCTGTACAGCCTGTCGCACTCCATATCTCCGGGTTCCTTTCCGCTTCCCATTCCAAACAGGCTCTCCAGTTCCTCTCTCATCACGGGGACCACGATCGGATTGTCCTCAGCATACAGCGCCAGCTCCTCCAGGTTCCGGCAGAAATGCTCCCTCTCCGAGAATGTGCTCCGCAGTTTTTCTTCCTCTCTCAGTTCTGCTATATCGAGCCCCTTCTCCTCCGCCCAGGCTAAAAACGCATCTCCCCATCTCCCGCCGCGCTTCCTCCGCCTCGCGGTAAGGGTCCCTGAACGGCAGCCTGATCGTTCTCCCGGTAAACATATTGTAAAAAAGTTCCGCAAAATATATCGTAAAACTGTCCAGGATCGCCCCGGTGTCAGCCCGAAAGACATCCGCCACATCTGAGAACGTTATTTTTTCAACCTCCCCTCCGGCAGGTATCACATTTCCATTCCGATAATCCGTGTAGCCCGACGCCAGTATCCTGAGCACACAGTACAACAGCTTTCGATAAAACGGAAGCTTCTGGGCATGCCGCTCAAAGTCCTTCCGATGCATTCTCGCATACCATTCCTCATTTACAATTTCCTCCACAAAGGTGACTGTCCGCGCCTCCGAATAGTTTCCCCAATGGTCCGACATATAGGGCCAGATCCGGACACTCCCGCCGTACATCAGCCTTTTCAGGCTCTCCATCTCCTTGTCAAACACAGCCCGCCTGCTTCTCACCGCGTAATCCCGGTCCTCATGATAGATCTGCTTTTCTCTGTACATCAGCCCCTCTCCTTTTCGGCCGCCTCGTCTCCGCGCTCGGGCTTCGCCCTTCCCTTTTCCCACAAACGGCTTCCAGGGTTCAGTATACCAGATTCAGCCTGTTTCTTCAATAATCCCGCTCCGCCAGCTTTCTCCCGAAAAATATCACAAAGTCTTCCTCGCCGCCCGCAATGCACTCCTCCGCCCATCGGATCATTCGTTCTTTTATCTCCGGAAAGCCCAGATTCGGCAGAGAGTTTAAAGTTTCCGCGACGCCCCACATCCTTGCGAAACAGATCGCAAGTTCATACACTTCGGCATCCTGTTTCCTGCTGCATCCTTCCATTACTCCATTCTCCTCACTCTGTCATTTTACATATTTTTACTTCATTATGCTTAATATATTAAGTATGGTCAACAAATTAAATATGCTAATTTTTAAAATAAGAATCAAATATACAAGACAAGGAAAGAGAGATACCCGACTTGATCACCTACAAACCTTTTTATAATACCTTATTTCAAAAAGGAATCACCGAATACGAGCTGATCTTCAAGCACGGCATATCCGCCAACACCCTGTACCGGATGAAAAAGGGGGAAGCCATCACCACAAAGACACTCGACACACTGTGCTTTATTCTGGACTGTCCGGTCTCAGATGTTCTGGAATATGTAAAACCCGTATAAGCCGTCTCTCTGGCCCGTCCTGTTTTTATCAGTATACAGCAGCGAAGATAATTTTTCGGAAATTTTCCGTATTTTTATGTATCAAAAAAGAGAGCACATTACCCCCGTTTCAGGGAAATAATGTGCTCTTTTTTGTCTGTTATCTATGGATTCTCAAACAATCTGCGGTACACACAGTCGCCGATCAGCGCATGTCCGGTTTTATTCGGATGCAGTCCGTCCACAAGATACGATGACTGCTTACCTGCAAAATCCAGCCCCGGTTCATTGTACAGATCGATCACGCGGATCCCCCAGAAAGCTGCTTCCTCCTGAATTGCCGCCGCATATTGACTCAGATCATAACCGATCTTATTTTTCCGTGTGTATCCCCAGCGTCTTGTCGGCGTCATAAACACGATCTCACCGTCAGGATACATCTGTCTCAAACCGCACATCATCAGGTTCAGACCGCCATAGAACGTGTTCCCCGTCAAATCTCCGAATGCACCCAGCTGCGTGCCGTCCCGGTTCGCTCCGCCGTAATCATTGCTCCCTCCGAATACCAGGATAAGATTGGCGTCCCGCTCCATCGCCGGATATCTGTCGAGAAGCCTGGCGGGATTCCCTCCCGCCACGCAGGAACCGTTCAGACCATACCCGTTCAAAACCGCCGCGCCGCATTTCGCGCTGACGACATTGGGGTAAGCCAGACTTCTGTCTTTCAGTTTATCCCCATAGGTTAGGCTGTCACCCAGCGCATTGATCTTTATGTCTCCCCGGATCTCCACATTCTGTCCGGAGACCGATTCCGGAATTTTATATCCCGCCGCCGCATTTTCGGGGATATAGGCTGTCATACCGATATAGTATATCTGAATCCAGCCGTCCCCCGTCCTGCCGATGGCAATCGCAGGCTGCCCGGCGTACAGCACACCGAGAGGCATACTGGTCGTCCCGGGATTTGCATACACCTGTGTGTCTTTTTTTATCGTCAGATATGCCGTATATGCGGATACATCCGCCGTGCTGACCTGTGTCGCACCGTCTCCGCCTGTCGGCAGAGTCTCTTTCGCGCACACCTGTCCGCCTGTCCCCGGGAAACACCAGAGCCCGGCAAGTATTCCCCCGAGCAATAATGCCATTTTTTTCTTCATAGTTTCTCCAATATATAATATATACTATTATTTATCATCTCGGATATACAACCTGCCCCAGATCAGACACACCGCGAAGTGCCAGCGCTCTCTGAATGTAGGATGATGCGTTCGGACCGTCGAGCTGTTTGAAGCAATCATAAGTGCCCTTATGACTGCCATCCACATTGTTCAGTCCGAGAGCAAGCCCCTGCGCTATCTCCACCGGATGATCCGTCTGACCTGCCATGATCATGCCGTCGATATGCTGATTGTTCGCCGCCTGCTGATAGCCGAGCACCATAGCCGCACATGCGTAGTCATCTCCCTGCGTTGTCGTATAGCCGACTTCCGTCAGAAGAATGGAACGAACCTGTCCGTCCGGCGCAAGGAGCTGAGGACTGCACATATAGTCCGTCATCACTTCGATGTTCTCCATCGTCATATAAGCGGTTGACACATTATGTTTTACAAGATTCTTATAATACGCGTCTCCTGTCCAGTATGCCGCCCATGTGAGAGGCACCGGATACGGATGGCTCGTAAGAGCCCAGTCGATATTGCCGCCCGCGGAAACGATGGCGTTGAATGAGTCAATAAAATCCTTGCTGTCATACTTGCCGGCTTCCGGTCTGTTGCGGTCCCACTGCTGATCCATACAGATATAGACTTTCGCGTTGGCATTTCTGCTCTTGATAGCGTTGTAGCAGATGCGGAACCCTTCCGCATACTCATTTACATAAGCGTTCAAATCAGAGATCGCCACATAGTTCCACTCATGTCTCTTGTTCACTTCGTTGCCGATGATCCAGTTGTCCACTCTGCCGTGCTGTCCGTCGGAATAACGCTCGGCAATGAAAGCCATCGCTGCCGCCAGATAATCCGCGCCGTCCTTCTCCGCTGTATTGAACGTATAGTACTGGCACTGGAACCCGTCTTTCGCGAGAGGATGGATCAGCTGGGGCGCTCTTCCGTCATTGGGATTTAACACCTGCGCCGTAATCTGGATGCCGTTCCTCGTGAGCGTACCGAAAAGATTGTCGTATTCTGCCACGACAAGACCGTTGAACTGGTAGTTTCTTCCGTTGTAAGAGTAATTGACCGTAGGGTAGGTAGGATTCTCCGTAGGCCCGATAAATCTGCTCAGAGGAAGGGTGAGCGCTGTCTGCTTCACGCCGAGATCTCTGAGTTCACCGTTATTTAACTTGGCCGGATCGATGATCAGTCCCTTTTTACCTGCCTGCGTCCTTCCAAACGTCCTGTTGGCGATCGCTTCCGGGTTCACAATGTAAGCGCCGGTATTCAACGGCACATACTGTCCTCCCCGCACTGCCGCCACAATAAATTTGGAATACAGTCTGGAATCCGCGCTGTTCGCATTTAACGGTGTCGTAAATACCGCGTTTGCCGCCGCCGGCGAGCTGGCCAGTGCGCTTGTAGTGATCGCGTCCGAATAAACCGGCTCCGCAAACAGATAGAGCATCCCGTCATCACTCGCCGGTACGCTCGTCCCGCTTGCCTTTACACTTACCTCCGTGCCGCTGATCACAGCCGTGACTGCCATACCCGGTCCTGCAGCCTGCACCGTGTCAGCGCCTCCTGCCACGCCGGTCAACACTAATAATGCCGCAGTAATAACGCCCGCGGCCAGCGTGCGTACATGTTTTAGTTTCATAGTGTCTCTCCTCCTTATGTTTTTGTGCGCATTATTATTGTATATATAATCCCAAAAGCGGTCAAGCCTCTGGAATACTATTTTTGTATGCATTATACATATTTTTCTAATTCACCTTCAAAAAAGACTCATCTGCGTATCCTTCAGCGATTTCACTTTCCGCTCCGTGATCTTATCCTCCGGATGAACGACTCCGCACAGCAGCGGAGATGCCGGATCGTAATCCTTTCTGTTCGCTCTCACCGCCTCATCGCTGAAATTCGCGTAACAATATCGGCATCCGTTTCCGCAAGTATTGTAGAGTCCCGTTTCCACACTCTCGACACACCAGCACTCCCCCCTCTGGTTTTTGTCCTTCTTCACCGCCAGTCTGCAGCCGATGATCTCCTCGATCAGTTTTTTATCCATGCAGCTCCCGTGCTCTACGCCGACGCTCCGAAGGTCTATTCTCTCCGCACAGGATTCCACCGTCATATCATGCTTTGCGGCGATCTTCGCCATATGCTCCGCCAGATAAAGCATCTCCTGATCCAAAAAACTTTTCACCTGCAGACCCGCCATATTCCGCTGCGTTTTGGCATAATAATCCAGAAAACTGATCACAGCCCTCCGCGTATATCCCGCGAGACTTTCCGCGATCTCTTCAAACGCTTTCAAGTGATATTCCACAGTATAGTTTTCATTCAGCAGAATCGGATCGTAGCGCCACACCACTCTCCGGTTTCCGATCTTTTCAGACAGCTCCCGGAAGCGGGGAATCAACACCTCCCGTTTATCCGGCAGGTTCGGTTCCACATCTCTCCCGTATCCTGTCAGAGTAAACTGAAAATAGTAGGAATAGTCTTTCAGCTCATCCAGCCGCTCCATCATACCCACAGGATTCTTCGTCCAGAATACGATACAGTCCACAACTTCCGGAGACAGCCCGATCCGGCTGATCTGATGCGCGTTCATAGGGTTTCTCACGTAGAGAAACCCTTCCCGGATCCTGTTGCA
Organism: uncultured bacterium; assembly: GCA_947643595.1. Taxonomy (GTDB): domain Bacteria; phylum Bacillota; class Clostridia; order Lachnospirales; family Lachnospiraceae; genus 1XD8-76. Next base: position 14,183 of record CANRWP010000019.1, read on the forward strand.
GAACCAGTCCGCATAATAGTTTGGTATATCTGTTCTTCTGCTCACACTCAGTATCATACTTTTTCCTTTCCCAGTCTGATGACCTGGAATACGATATTTCCCACAGGTGGATTCCCGGGGTTAATTGTATAACCAAGAATCCAGCTGTTCTTATCACAGGCAGTTTCTATCGCGTAGACAAATACATTCTTGTGTTCCCCTTTGCGGAACCATCCACCTTCGGGATCACCTCCGGCCGATGGTGTACTGTTGTTATCATCACAGGATATTTGACCTCTCTTTCCTTTTGTCTTTTCCTTTTTTGTCATCGTACTCAAATTTTTGAATACAGTCAATAATTTAAGTGTTATTATCTTTTTCCTCCTCTCTTGATGACAATGATACCATCAGGCATTTTCTATTGCGGAAATTTTCCATCCTGCCACCTTCTCCTACGGCTCCAATGTGCTGTAGAGTTTCACTTTATCCACCAGTTGTGCTTTCTCCCCACTCGTCAAAAGATATGCCTTATCCGCCGGTTTGCACAAAATCGCTTCCGGTGTCCGGTAGGCTCTGCAGCCGATAAACTCCGCAGTCCGCTGATCCTGAGCTCCCAGATACAACAGATGGTCGCAGTTGTTGATGATCGTCGCCGCCGCGGACACTCCCTACATACTCTCAAGCTGCGTCATGCTCTGCAGGATAAGGCTGACCGATATCTCTCTTGAGCGGATAACAGAGATCACCTTAGTCTTTTTCCGCCCCAGGGACTTTATGTCAAAAACTCCTTCCGCTCAAAGATATATTTTGTCTCCTTAAACTCAAAGAGTTCCAGCGCCCTGTTGGCGAATTCGACAATACAGTTCCAGGTTTTTTCGACCTGCCGGATCCCCTGAACCTTGTCATACCTCTTAGCCGCAAAGCTGTCCGGGTGCCCGCTGACCCATTCGGCAAAAGAAAGGTCTCCGTTATTTCTTAAGCCAAACGATAATAAACATTCAACTCCCCCATGCCCTCTCAAGCCTGACCCCCATCCTGCTCACGATCTCATTTGTGATCGTCCCAGCCTTTTCCGCGATCTCATAGGCCGTGATCTCCTCATTGCCATCCCGCCCCATTATCGTGGCGGTCTCCCCGGCCTTCACACCCTCGATCCCGGTGATATCCACGATGGTCTGATCCATGCAGATCCGCCCCGCTATGGGGGCGCTCTTCCCGTGTATCAGTACCCTTCCGCACCCGCAGGAAAGACTTCTCGGCAGCCCGTCCGCATAGCCTATGGCGAGCACCGCGATCTTTCGATCCTCCGCAGCCCTGTAGGAGAATCCGTAACCGGCGCTCTCCCCCTGATACAGATCTTTTACAACAGCGATGCGCACTTTCACCGACATGACAGGGCGCAGATCCGCTTTGCAGTTCTCAGCGCCCTGCCTGTCACTGAGCAGGCCGTAGAGCGCAATGCCGGCCCGCACATAGTCCCCGCCCAACTCCGGATAATTCAGCAGACCGTAACTTGCCAGCAGATGTGTTTTTATTTCGATAATTCCCCTTTTATTCAGATATCCTGCTGCCTCATAAAAAAGTGATGCCTGTCCCTCCGTAAACGCCCGCTCCGCCGGATCCCTCGTCTCATCGGCACTCAGATGCGTATAGAGCCCCTCCGCCCGCAGATTTTTTAACCGGAATATCCTGCGGATCTCCTTTTTCTTCTCCGCCCGCTCCCCCAGCCTGTGCATTCCCGTATCGATCTTGACATGCACTCTGACTTTTTTTCCGCAGCTGTCGAGCAATCGTCCGTAGGCGTAATCTACCACCGTCTGGATCAGATCATACTTCCGCAGCAGCGGAAAATCCATCGGATGTGTGTAGCCCAGCACCAAGATCTCCCCAGTGACGCCGCCTTTCCTAAGTTCCACTCCCTCCGCCACACAGGCCACACAGAAAGAACGGATCCCCACATTCTGCAGTTCTTTCGCGACCGTCACAGCGCCGTGTCCGTAGGCGTTCGCTTTCATCGCGGGCATAAGGAGCTGTCCCGGTGAGAGCAGACTTTCCAGCATCCGTACATTCTCCCTGAGATGCTCTCTGTTCAACTCGATCCACGCGCGGCCTTCTGCGAATCTCCGCTTTTGCTTTCCGACAGTGAAACCGGTGATTCCTGCTGCTTTTCTTTTCGACGCAATCCTCTCTGCCACCGTCTTTCCCGCAAACGCGACCACACAAGCACAGAAGCAGGACACCACGCAGACGACAAGATAATGCGCCAACGAATTTTCCACAAACAGGCTCTCCATGCGGACCGCTTTCGCCCCGCCCCGCACCAGAATAATACAGAGGGGATGGAGCAGATATATCCACATGGAGATCATACGAAGCCTCTTCGCAGACTCCGCCCGGAAAGTGAGCAGAAGTCGAAACAGAAAGAACATCGCCGGCGGCAGCATTATGTACATACTGTCATGCCTCTGTATACCAAACCTGTGAAGCAACAGGCCTTCCGCTGTCATCAGCCCGAGAGAAATAACAAATCCTGCAGCGATGCGCGCTCTCTCCACATGCAAAATGCCGCTTTGATTTCCCAGACGCGATATCCCCGCCCCCATCACCAAAAACACCGGCGCGTAGAAAATCCCGTTTCTCGTATAAGAAGAGATCGAAAACAGCACGCCATACGCCGCCCTCAACGCCGGTACCTGTTCCGCAAACCCGTAATAGCTGTCCCCGAACAGTCCGATCAGATATAAAAAAATTGACACCCCTGTCACAGCAGTCCAAGGCAGTCCTCTGCTCAAAAACCGGACAAGCACAGCCCCCCACATCACCGCCGGCAGATACCACAGATGGTAGAACGTCCCATCCATCCACACCATCCTCAGAACTCCGCCGATTCCAGCGCCCTCAAACTGCCCTGCATACAGATTGACAGGCAGATACAGAAGTATCGCTATCCCATACAGTAAAAAAAGCTTTTTCAACAGACGCCGCAGCGGGCGGTTATCCATAGAGTGTCCAAACAGATACTGCGGCAGCAGAAAAAATCCTGTCGCCATAAAGAAAAAGGGCACAGCCACCCTGGCTGCCACCCTCGTCAGCACAAAATCCGCCTCCGTGCTGAACGAGGCTAACGGCGATGTGTGGATCGCTGCCACCAGAAATGCCGCCGCCATTCTGAAATAGTCCAGGCCGCCGTACTGTTTTTCTTCTGCCATCTCTTTCATTCCTCCGTATCTAACTGAAACTTTACCCCCATCTCCCAATACTCCTCCAGACAAAGGCCATGCCGCTCCATAAACTCCGCATGAGGTGTGCCCACATACCGGAAATGCCATGGCTCCTGGGAGATGCCTGTGATGACCTCTTTCTCCCTTCGGTACCTCTCGATAAATCCGAAAGCCGCCGCTCTCTCCCGAAACTTCTGACAGATCCCCGTGTACGGAAACTCCGGGCAAATGAAATCCACCTTTTCCTTCTTCAGAGCGAGATCGATCGCAAGCCCCGTCTGGTGCTCACTGCAGCCCGGCAGCGCCACAAACTTTCTGGTGAACTCCTCCCCGCTCTCCCGGATGGAAGTATCGAAAATTTCCTGTTGCTCCTGCAACGAGCGCCACCCGCTGACGGGCACGATGCCCTCCCAGCCCCCTATCTCCTCCATCAGAAGAGACAACTGCCTCTGCGCCCGCTCTTCCAGCAGGATGTCCGGTTCCCCGGGGCAGACCGGAAGCAGTCGGATGCTCTTCTCCTCGGAGTAAGGATGCGAGGCATTTACCAGAACAAGATACCTGTCGTATAACATTTCATTTTTCCAATATAACCTGTTCATATGCGCCCTCTCATAACACCTCGTCGAGAATCCTCGAGATAACCTCCTCAAAGGAAACTCCCGCTGCCTTCATCATATTCGGGAAACGGCTGTGCGCCGTAAATCCGGGAATCGTATTCACTTCATTGAATACGATCTCCCCCTCCTTTGTCAGAAACATATCCACCCGCGCAAAACTCCCGCAGTCCAGAGCCCTGTAGATCGTCTTCGCCGTCTCTTTGACGCGGTCGGACATCTCCCGCGGAATTCTCGCCGGCACATGGATCGCCGAAGTTTTCAGGGTATACTTCTCCGTGAAGTCAAAAAAGCCCTTCGACAGTTCGATCTCGTCCACCTCCCCCACCGTCAGCTCTTCCGTTCCCATAACGGCACAGCCCACCTCGAATCCGGGGATGCACTCCTCGACGATGATCCTGTCATCGTAGGCAAAGGCAAGTTCCATCGCCCGCGCCAGACCGCTCTCCTTTGCCACCTTTGTGATCCCGTAGGAGGATCCGGCCTTCACCGGTTTGACAAACAGCGGATAGCCGATCCTTTCCGCTTCCCGAAAGACGCTCTCCGCATCCTCGCCCCTTCCGTGCACACAGGATACCGGCACGCGGACTCCCGCCTCCTTCGCCAGCCTGTGCGCCCTGTCCTTATCCATGCACAGAGCGGAGGAGAGCACACCGCAACCAGCCACCGGAATTCCCGCCAGCTCAAATATCCCCTGCACCGTTCCGTCTTCCCCGTTTCTGCCGTGCAGGACCGGAAAGACCGCATCGATCTCCAGACGCTCCGCACATCCTTCCCGCATCAGCAGCAGACTGCGCTCACCGCGCCTCAGGGAGACCGTCACCGGAACGCAGTCTCCCGACCCGCTCCAGCTGTCATCTATGATCCGCTCCGTCCCCCCCGCATAATAAAACCAGTCCCCGGTGTGAGTGATGCCGATCGCCGCCGGCTCATACTTTCTTTTGTCCATGTGATCGATGACTGCCGCCGCGGACTGCAGGGAAACCCCATACTCCGGCGAACTGCCCCCGAAGAGCACCGCTATCTTTTTCCGTTTAAATCCCTGTTCCATTTTTACATTCCCTCTTTCTTTACCGTTTTACGTACAAGCTTCACACAAAAAAACTCCCGCCTGACAATCATTCTATCAGACAGGAGTTTTTCATACTTTAACGGGAACTTAGTATCCTGTTAACGCCCGACTAAAATTTTATTAATATTTTACTAATCCGTCACTGTTCAATCAGTATTTTATATGGTATAGTTTTAATACAAAACACATAATATGCTTAACCGGGCAGCCGGGGACGTGCTCCATTCCCGTTCCGAGTCTTGCGGAAAGGGGTGGTATTATGAGTACATATGAAGAATTCATGGTGATATTGACTGTGGCTTTGCTGATTGTAGCAGTTCTGAATTATACACATAAAAAATAGCCGTCCTGACTTTGGCGAGTTGGCGGCTATTTTTTATTAGTTTGATATTTCACCGGAGCGGATGATGTGCATTCACCTTCCGGCTGCTCTGTTAAACATATTATAACTTTTCCCTCCGACCACTGTCAAGAAAAAAATCCTTTATCCATCCTGTCCCGTAAAACAAAACCCATCCTCCGCTGGGATCCGTATCGTAAACTCCACCCTGTCATCCGCGCTCTCCGCCGTGATACTCCCTCCGTGCAGCATCACGATCTCCTTCGCGATGGCGAGCCCCAGCCCGGAACCGCCCGTGTACGAATTTCTGCCCTCGTCCAGCCGGTAAAATTCCTTAAAAATATCGTTCAGTTTTTCCTTCGGGATCGTATGCCCCTCATTCCCGAAAATGATTTCAACCGCCCCCCCGTTTTCCCTCGCGCGGATTTCGATCTTCGTCCCCGGAAAACTGTATGAGACGGCATTTCGCAGAACATTCTGAAAGACCCTCGCCAGCTTGTCCGCATCCCCGTATACCGTAAGATCCTCATTCGCCTGCAGTAAAACTTTATTGTCCTTCTCCGTCAGAAGCGGCGTCATCTCATCGATCAGTTGCACCAGCATGTAATAGAGATCGATCCTCTCCCTGTACAGAGTGGTCTCCTGCAGGTTATATCTTGTGATCTCAAAAAATTCATTAACCATCTTCTCCAGACGGTAGGCTTTTTCAAGAGAAATGTGCACATAGCTCTCTCTCTGTTTCTCCGGAAGTTCCGGCGCCTCCTCCAGCAGATTCAGATAGCCGATCACGGAAGTCAGCGGTGTGCGTATATCGTGCGCCAGATACATGACCAGCTGGTTTTTGCGCTGCTCCGCCAGCCTGGCCTCCAGCGTGCGCTGCTTTAAACTTCGCTTTACGGCATTCAGCTTCTGTTCTGTGGCATGCAGTTCCTCCGGCAGGCGGATCTCTCCATCCTCCTGAAGGAGCGCATGGATTCCCCGGTTTACCTGATCAAAATACTTTGTAAAACCGTTCAGCATGATCCGCAGCAGCCAAAAAAATATGATGCTCACCGACGTCATCCAGATCAGCGTCGTATGGTTGCGGAATACCTGCTGGTAGATGGAACAGGCCGCATCATAATCTATCTTGCAGACAGACTGCAGTATCGCTACCGTCCAGTCCCCGCCCTTCCCAAACCATATGATTTCATATATATAATATATTGCGAGGACCGCTACCGCTGCCGTCTCCATCAGCCGGAACATGATTTTTATTCGAAGGTGCGAATAACTGCTCCGAATCCTCTTACTGTTTTCCCTCTCACGTCTCCATCCTGTAGCCCACGCCCCAGATCGTTCGAATATATTTCGGATTTTCTGCCGTATCATTCATCTTCTCCCTCAAATGCCGTATGTGTACGGTAATACTGTTGCCCGCCTTGCTGTAGTACTCATCCTTCCAGATCTCATGAAACAGACTCTCCGTGCTGACCACCTCCCCCTTTCTCTCCAGCAGAATGCGCAGGATCTCAAACTCCGTGGGCGTCAGCACAAGTTCCCTCTCATTTAAACAGCAGATGTGTGTCTTCACGTTCATTACCAGCCCGCCGTGCAGGAGAACCTCCGCCTCTTCCTCTCTCTGCAGAGAATTCTGATTGTACCTTTTATACCGCCGAAGCTGCGCCTTTACCCTGGCCACCATCTCCAGCGGCCGAAACGGTTTGGTTATGTAATCATCCGCCCCCAGGGAGAGCCCGGTGATCTTGTCGATCTCCTCATCCTTCGCCGTCAGCATGATGATCGGATAAGTGTATTTCTCCCGAATCTTCTGACAGACCGTAAACCCGTTTATATCCGGCAGCATGATATCCAGAAGGGCAAGGTCCATTTCTTCCTTCTCCGTACACGCGAGCGCCTCCCTCCCCGTATAAAACTTATATACTTCATAGTTCTCATTCCGCAGGTAGACTTCTATCAGATCCGCGATCTCTTTCTCGTCATCCACCACAAGTATCCTGTCAGACATGATTCTCTCCTCCATCCCGCCGCTGTAATGCCTGCGTATCTCCATAATAACATATTTTCATTTTTATTTTCCTAATTTCCCATAGCGGAAAGCTTAAGATTTCCTTAATTTACAAAGGTTCGCTTTTATTGACAAATCGGACATCCTTTTGTATGATATTTTAGTAATGCGTTTTTTACAGGAGGAGATGTGAATTATGTTAGAATGCCCCAATTGTCATGCCAAGCTGGAGGATGGATCCAGATTTTGTGACCTGTGCGGCGCCCCGATTCCGGAAGCTGCCTCGAATATACCGCCGAAGGTAAAAATGCCCACGATAAGTCCCGCTATTTTTCAGCTGAAGCAGGACATCAGCCCGCTTGCGCCTTACAAAGGCGATCAGCCCTACATATTTATCAGCTATGCCCACGCTGACGCCAAAAAGGTATACCCTATCATTAAAAAGCTCCAGGAGGACGGATTCCGCATCTGGTACGACGACGGTATAGATCCCGGCACGGAGTGGGATCAGTCCATCGCCGATTCCATTCAGAAATGCCGTTACTTCTTCGCGTTCTTAAGCCGCAGTTACCTGCAGTCCGAAAACTGCAAGGACGAGATGAACTACGCCAGGGATTTAAATCCCGCCCCAAAACGTCTTCTGCTCTATCTGGAGGATGTCAGCTTAAACGGCGGCATGGAGCTGCGTCAGAGCCGGATCCAGGCGATCCACTGTTACAAATACCAGTCGCTGACCCAGATGTATTCTCGCATCTATGAGGCGCCGGAACTGGAAAAATGCCATGAAAAGGGGAAGAAACCCCTCGTCTCCATCCTGATGGGGAAGGATTCCTCTCCCCTGTACAAGCCCGGAGCCAAAATAAAACGTTCCAGACCGGATCACCGCAAGGGCAGAGTAAACCCCAAACTGATCCTGGGAGGAGCCGGGGCAGTGATCGTCCTGATCCTCGCACTGGTCCTCATCCCGAAAATTGCCGGACTCTTTTCGGGAGATAAAGAGGAGGACAACGTGGAAGCCCTCGCACAGACCGAACAGCAGCAGGAGAACGGAGAAATGCAGGCTGCTGAGGAGAGCGTGGAGACCGACGTCGAAGAGACTGCTCCCACGGAAGATTTGAAGCTCATCTCCATCCAGGAGCCGGTGGAATATCAGAATTTCAGCATCGCGGAGGATGTCGCAAACACCATGGGCACCACCTATCCGAAAGCGGTCCTCCTCTACGACTGGAACTCCGCCTACGTCCGCTACAATGTCAGCGATTACAGCCGCCTCACCGCGACCTACAGCGTTCCCACGGAAGGGATGGAATCCGGTTCAGAGTTCACCCTCTGGATCTACCTCGATGAGAACGAGGATGAGCCGTGGTTAAAAGAAAAGCTGAGCCGCTCCACCGTGGAGACCGAACTTGACATTGATGTCAGCGACGCTCACTTTATCACTTTCAAGGTGGAGGGAAACCGGAGCTGCGGACTGCTGTTGTCGGACGCGGTTTTGACGCAGTGAAATAACTCAAAAAGATACAACACTGATACAGAGCAGCACTATACTGGGGCTTGCGAAACATTATGCCAACCTGCGGGAGGGGCAACACAGCCAAAAAAGGCGACTTGCCACCGCATCGGAGCCTGTTTTGGCAGTGTTGCCCCCTCGTCACTTTGGGATAACCTCTCGCAAGCCATACATATTAAGGAGAACTTTATGAAAAAATTGAACAAACTGTTTCGACTCACCAAAACGATTCTTGCGCTGTCGCTTGTCGCCGTGCTCTCTCTTTCCTCCACCGTCGTCGTAAACGCGGCGTCTCTGGGGATCGATGTGTCCAAGTATCAGGGCGGCATCAACTGGGGGGCAGTTCCCTCCTCAGGCGTTACCTACGCTTTCATCAAGGCCGGCAGCACCAAGAGCGGCGTGGACCCCGCTTTTGCCGCCAACGTGACTGGCGCCCAGGCGGCTGGCATCCGGACCGGCGTCTATATCTATTCCTACGCGACCAGCGTGGAGGGCGCCATCAACGAGGCCAATCTGCTCTTACAGTGGATCGAAGGTTACAACATCAACTTCCCCGTGGCTTTCGATATCGAAGACAAAGTGCAGAAAGGACTGGACGCAAACACCGTCACCGCAATGTGTAATGCCTTCTGTGATGTGATCGCCGCGGCGGGATACCACCCCATCGTCTACACCGGGGCAAACTTTTACCGCGCCCACATGACGCCTGCACTGCGCTACGATATCTGGATCGCGCAGTACGGCAAAGCCTGTGAGATCCCGGGACACGCCATCTGGCAGTCCACCCATCAGGGTTCCATCGCCGGCATAGCGGGAAACGTAGATATCAACTATATGTACAAGGATTACCACAACATGATCATCCCCGTGGGCTTCGCCCAGCGCGACGGCTTCACTTACTTTTACAACAATTACCGCATCCAGTTCGGCTGGGTGGATTTCAACGGCGCCCGCTACCACATGGACGCCCAGGGTCACATGAACACCGACTGGTTCACGGATGAATCCGGCACCTATTACCTCGCTGCGGACGGACACGCCCTCGTGGGACAAAACCAGGTAGGCCCCGACCGCTACTACTTTGACGAGGCGGGCCGCATCCAGAGCGGCTGGATCACAGTCGCGGACAATCAGTATTTCTACGACGGAAACAACGGCTGCCGCATGGTGACAGGCTGGTACAACGACGAGACCGGAAGACACTATCTCTTCCCGGCTGACGGTCATCTTGTGAAGGGCAGTATCAACATTGACAACAAAGATTACCTGTTCAGCGCTGAGGGCAGCATGCTGACCGACTGGCAGACTGTCAATGGCCTGAAATTCTACTACAACCCCGCCGACGGCGCTATGGTCAGAGGATGGCTGGGCGATATCGCGAACCGCTACTACCTCTCCCCTGTGGACGGCCACATGGTGACAGGCTACCAGAATATCGAGAACGCGAACTATTACTTCAATGAGAACGGCGTTATGCAGACAGGTATGGTTAAGATCGCGGACGGCACTTTCTATTTTGATCCGAACACGGGCGCACAGCAGACCGGCTTCATCGGCGATATGACAAACCGCTATTACTTCAACACGGCGGACGGCCGCATGGTGACAGGAGTCCAGACGATAAACGGCCAGACTTACTGCTTCGATGGAAACGGCAAAATGACCGTAGGCTGGCAGAATATCGGCGGTGCAAACTTCTATTTCAATCCCGCTGACGGCGCCATGGTAAAAGGCCTGATCCAGGGACCTGACGGCGTATACGGGACCTCCGAGGCGGACGGACATCAGCTGGTCAACGAGGCGGCAGTCATCGCTGGCGTAGCCAGATGCTTCGGCGGAGACGGAAAGCTGGTGATCAACGCTCCTTACACGATCGGCGAAGCAGTCTATATCTGCGATGCCAACGGCGTGGCGGTTCCTGTAACCCCTCCCGCGCCTGCAGCACAGTAATCATGTAATGTAATAAAAAGCCGCGGGATTGTTGTCTCGCGGCTTTTACAGGCTCTCAATCTATCGGAGGTTCTCCATGCGACTGGAAGAATTATGGTTACAATACAGTTCCTACAATCAGTTTAATTACTCCATACTGCCGGAAGAGTTAAAGGAGAAGGGCATCACCGTCAAATTCCGTCCCAATGAGGTGATCATCAGCCAGGGAGACTTCCCGCGGTACATCTATTTTATCATGGAGGGGATCGCTTTCGGCACAAGAAACTACAATGATGGAAATAACTACCGTTATTTTACACTGACTCCCTCCACCGGATCCATCGGCCTTCTGGAAGTTGTCGCCCACAAACCGAGAGCCGTGGCGACAGTGATCGCCGCCACGGATATGAAAATGCTGAAACTGGATTCAGCCATCGCCTATGAATATATCACGAATCACACCGAAATGCTCAGACGCTGTGCCTATATCGTGGCGGATGACCTCTACCAGCGCTCCGGAAACGACGGCTTTTTATATTACAAGAGAGGACTCGACCGCGTGCGCTACTATCTGGTGCAATATTACCTCATGCACTCCTCCGATGAAAAGACGCTGGTCGTGGAACCGGACTATCAGACCCTCGCCAGCAACATCGGCCTCAGCGTCCGCACCGTGGTCCGCTGCGTCCAAAAATTAAAACAGGCGGACGAAGTCTCCTCCTTCCGCCGCAAACTGACGATCACATCCGCCCAGCACGCCAGAAGCATGGCTGAAATACAGCCGCTTCTGCCCTCTTAAAAACGATTGTCACGTGATGACGATCTCTCTCACACCGTTCTTCCTCGCCAGATCACCGAGCTCTTCCATCTCCTGATCCGAGGGCTCCGGAATATTCAAATATTCCTCCCTCACCCCGAAATGACGGAATTTGATCAGCTTATAGCGCACCTCCGGACAGGCGGCGATCAGGCTGCTCCCGAGTTCCACCGTCCGTCTATTGTCCACCACCCCGGGCACTACCACGGTGCGTATCTCATACAGCTTCCCAAGCTCCGCCATCCGCTTTATATTTTCCACAGGATTATGGAGCCCCATACCGGTCAGTTTCCTGTGATCTTTCTCCGTCCCCGCCTTCAGATCGATCATCGTCTTATCCGTCACACGCAGGAAATCCTCCTTATTCCACAGCGGGACCTGCCCGTTGGTATCCGCATAGGCAGTCTTCCCCTCCTTTTTCACCAGCCCGTAGAGTTCTGTCAGAAAATCGAGATGCAGCGTGCACTCCCCGCCGGATGTAGTGATACCGTCGATAAACGGAAAATACGGCAGGATCTCCTCCATCACTTCCTCGGCCGTCATATTTCTTATTTTCGGGGAGGCGCTGTTCCCGCAGGTCCTGATACAGGTATCACAGTTACAGCACTTTGAGATATCATACGCCACATAGCGCTCTCCTGCCTCCTCCGCCATCTGAATCGCCCCCGCAGGACAGGCTTCCACGCATGCCCCACAGGCTCTGCAGGGATGAATCGTCTCCGGATTATGACAGTAGAGACAGTTCTGATTGCACCCCTGCAAAAAGATCGCCGTACGGTTCCCGAAACCGTCCACCGCACTGAACGAAATAATTTTATTGACAGGCGCCGTACCGGCTGTTTTTCTCATTTTTTACACCTCTGTTCACTCTTTTGCTTCCCCGCGCACCTTTCGGTCCAACAGATGCAGATTCCTGTGCACCTCCGACCCGTTCACGGTCGCCTCGTTCAGCGTCGCCTCGTTATTGCGGAACTTCTCGATATCCGACTTCTTCACCAGATACCCGGTCACCCGGACCAGATCGGAATCGCTTCCATAGAAGGAGAGATATCTTGCCCCGGATCGGAAAGCCCCCTTCATAATATCCGCCAGATACTGCGGATTTCTCTTCACCGTCTCCTCAAACGGAAACAACTCGCCGCACCCCGCGTCGCAGTCCTGGTGCATCCGGATAAAGTTCATGATCTGGAACGGCAGTTCCGGCTCCTCCCCGATGGGAATCCTTCCGCCGGGCGTTCCCCCGCTGTCCTCCATCACGCCGACCTGGGCGTGAAGGCCGTACTTTCCGTACCTGCAGGGCCGCTTATCGATCTCCTCCCTGAGACGCCGCATGATCTTCTCGCCGAAGGCATCCGCCTCCTTCCCTTTCCCGAAGCGCTCCTCCGGCCTGTGAAGTCCCAGCACACCGTTGACGCACTCAGCCAGCCCCACAAAGCCGAACATACCGATCATATGATCCCTGTCCTTTTTAATCAGGCCCTCGTCGTACAGGAAAGTATTCTCATAGTAACTGCAGTCGTCCACGATAAACTCACAGCGGCTGTCGATCGCGTCGCAGACCGCCGTCACCGCGTCGGGGATCACCCTGTCCAAAAGATCCTCCGGGCTCTCTGCCAGCTCCGGCAGCTTATGCATGTTGAGCCGCACCAGCGTCAGCCCGCAGCCCCCGATGGGCAGCACATTATAGCAGCTCACCACCGCGTAGTTTCCCATATCCTTCCGGTACAGCGCATCATTGGCGAAACTCGGTTTCGCCGCCGTCATCGCCGTATCCAGAGCCGCGCGCAGGTAATCGTCCGGCGTATCCTCTCTGTACAGCAATGTCATATTCGGACATGGTCTCTGCATCTCGGCAGTCAGCTTCAGGATGATCCGTCCGGCTTTTGAATCCCGGGGGCCTAAATTCGCATGACAAAAAGCATTGGAGATCGTCCGGTCCACGTGGGTGAGCAGGAAGCGGATCGCTTTCTCCGCCTCCGCCTCCTCCCTGACAAAAGGTTCCAGGAGTTCATCCAGACAGCCGATATAGACCGGCAGCCCGCCGTCCGCCGGGATATTGTGGTAGAGACACAAAAGATTCCCCACCGCGTCCCAGATGTCCTTCGGCGGCTCCAACATCAGAAATTTGCTTCCCTGCCTCAGAAAGAGTTCATAGTCCGGCACGCAGTAGCGGGTGCGGTAGGGCGTCTTCCCTTCAAACATATCCATCATCGCGCCATTTTCAAAATACTCTCTCGATTTCTCCGTATACCGCACCAGCTCCACCGAATTCTCCGCGATCTTCGCCATATCCTTCAGGCGCTGCCTGAACGTGACTCTCGGGTTCTTGATCGTATACAAAATATCCTGTGTCATATCATTTGTCATAACATGTTGCCCCTTTCTAAACATTCTTGCTCTTCTTATACGCCCTGACTGAGAAGATCGCCAGCCCGGCCAGTGTAGCACAGTAAGGGATTGTCTTTACCAGGTCGGAAGGCCACCCTAACGTCGCCACCGCGTTGGAGAGAGCGTCCGCCACTCCGAACAACAGGGAAGTCGCCGCTGTCCCCAGGGGATGCTGCATTCCCATGGCCTCCGCCGCAAGCGCGATCCATCCGCGCCCGCTGACCATATCCCTGGAAAACCACGATACGTAGCCCATGGACATGAACGCTCCGCCGAAACCGCACATCAGCCCGCTTAAAAGCAGAGCGATCGTCTGCGTCTTTATCACGCTGATTCCCACAGAATCAGCCGCCTCCTTCTTTTCACCTACCGCCCGCAGGTGATATCCCAGGGGCGTCTTCTTCAACAGATACCAGGTGAAGATCACCGCTATGACCGCCACATAGGTCAAAACGTTATGTCCCGATATGACGGGCCCGATGATCGGGATATCTCCGATGATCGGAATATTGATATTGGGCAGCACTTTGCTCGGCAGGGACACGCTGGTTCCCTTGTCGTGAGCCGCCAGATACAGGAAAAATACCGTCCCGCCGCTGGCAAGGCTGTTGATGGCGATACCTCCCAGAATGATGTTTGTCTTATAGTACAGTGTAAAGAACGCCATCACGCCCGCTGCCGCCACCGCAAACAGAATAGCGCACAAAAGTCCCAAAAACGCACTGCCGAATACATAACTGAAATACATACCCGCGAAGGCCGCTATCAGCATCATACCTTCCAGCGCAATGTTCGGCACGCCCGCTATATCCGATAATACGGCTCCCATGGATGCAAAGAGCAGGGGCGTGGTCACACGGAAAATAGAATAAAAGAAATCACTTGTAAAAATAAGTCTCATAAACGCATTCATTTCTTCTCCCCCTTCTCGATCCAACGCTGTTTATATTTGTGCAGGAAACGCTCCGCTGAGATCAACAGGATGATGATACTCTGCAGGATCGCGATCATCTCCGTCGGAATATCGGACGAACGGTTCACCAGGTCAGCTCCGACACGCAGATAGCTGACGAAGAACGCTGCGCCGATCACGCCCAGGGGATTGTTGCCCGCCAGCATCGCGATCATCGCTCCGTCAAAACCGTAGCCCGGAAGAGCCGTCCACTCAAACCGTTTGTGCAGGCCGATACACTCTATGATACCGCCCGCGCCGGCGATGGCTCCTGCCACCATATGTACAACCAAAATAACTTTCGCCACGTTTATGCCGGAGTAGGAGGCGAACTTCGCATTGTTGCCCGTCATCCTGATCTCATATCCCCACTTGCTCTTGTACATAAAAAGATATACCAGTACGGCACATGCTATGGCGATCAGGAACCCCGCATGGATCCTTGTCCCGGGCACGATCGTCGCAAGCAGCGCTTTCTTTCTGTATTTGTAGGATACCAAAGAGGCAACTGTCGGGTCGCGCAGCGCGTTGTTCAAAAGGTATAACCCCACGCCCAACAGGATATTGTTCATCATCAGCGATGTAACCATCTCGTTGGCGCCGTATTTTGCCTTCAGGCCGCCGGGCACCATCATCACCACCATACCCACCAGAGCGCCCACCACGATCGCCGCAAGGGGCGCAAGCACGGACGGAAATTTCGGCCAGATCGCCACAAAAGATCCCACCGCTCCCGCGATAAAGAAGATCCCCTCCCCGCCCAGATTGAACAGGTTTGCCTTAAACATCACCGCCATGGCGAGGCCGGAAAAGATGAGCGGCACCGCCGTCTCCACTATATTGCCCAGATAGCTTCCCGAGGAAAAGGGCATCACCAAAAAAATCTTGATGGATTCCACAGGCTGGTCGCTGACAAGAAGAATGATGACAAAAGCGACTAAAATCGCCACCAGCATGGAAACCACAGTTCTTATCATATTAAAAGAACGCTCTCTGCTCACTGCACCGCCCTCCTTATCTGCTCCTCCTCATGGCGCTCAAGCCCCAGCATAAAGAGCCCCAGTTTTTCCTCGTTCAGCCCTTCAGTCTGGTCGAAGAATGCCACGATCTCTCCCTCGTACATCACCGCCACCACATCAGACAGCTTTAAGACTTCGCTCAAGTCCGCCGATACCAGCAGGACGGCACAGCCGTCATCCCGCAGCTCCATGATCTTTTTGTGGATGATATGCGCCGCGCCAACGTCCACGCCTCTGGTAGGCTGTTCGGCGATCAGCACCTTCGGTTCATGGCTGCATTCTCTCGCCACAACGACCTTCTGCATATTTCCGCCGGAGAGCATTCCCACCGGATGTCTGCCCCCAGAACAGCGGATCTCATAACTCTCGATATTCTTTTTCGCGAACTCCGCGATCTTCTTATAATTTAAAAGGATCTTATTGCAGAACTCTTTTGTACTGTACCGGTTGGAGATCATGTTTTCCTCGATGGACTCATGCCCCGCGATGCCCTGCTCGATACGGTCCTCCGGCACATAGCCGAACTGCGTTTTACGGATATCCTGAATCTTCATCTTCTCTATGGACGCTCCGCCCAGGCGGATATCCCCGTTTTTCAGGCTGCGCTTTTTGGTCATCAGGTCGATCAGCTCCACCTGACCGTTTCCCTGTACGCCGGCAATGCCGAATACCATGCCCTGGCGCACGCTGAAACTGAAGTCCTTCAAAACCTCCACGCCGTTTTTGTCGGTGTAGGACACCTTGTCCACGGCGATCCCCACCTCTCCCTTTTTGCAGGGTGTCCTTGTGATGGTCGTGTCCATCTCACAGCCCATGATCATGCTGGAGATCTCCTTCTCCGTCACATCCGCCGTATTGCGGCAGCCGACAGTCTTTCCCGCTCTCATGACCGTGATCCGGTCGGAAATCTTTTTGATCTCCGGGATCTTGTGGGAGATAAAGACAATGGTATGTCCCTGCTCCTTTAAATTGGTCAGCTCCTCAAAAAGCTGATCTGTCTCCTGAGGCGTCAGCACAGCCGTGGGCTCATCGAGGATCAGGATCTCCGCTCCTCTTGCCAGCGCTTTCAGGATCTCTATTTTTTGTTTGATACCCACCGGAAGGGTTCTTGTCACCGCTTTCGCGTCCACTTCCAGGTTATATTTTTTGCTGATCTCCTCGGTGAAGCGCACCGCCTCCTCCTCGTTGACGGAAAATCCCTTCTTCGGCTCCATGCCAAGGATAATATTCTGTGCCGCCGTAAAGGATTCCACCAGCATAAAATGCTGGTGGACCATGCCGATGCCATGCGCGATGGCATCCTTGGATGATGAGAACCTGACAGGCTCCCCCCTCAAGGTTATCGTTCCCGAAGACGGCGCTTCCATGCCGAACAATATCTTCATCAACGTGGATTTTCCGGCGCCGTTCTCACCGACCAGCGCATGTACTTCTCCCTTTTTCAGGTTAAAATTTACGATCTCATTGGCGACGATGCCGTTGCCGTAAATTTTAGAAATATCTTTCATCTCTAAAAGATAATTTTCCATCAGGTCCCCCTCCGTAATTTATGGACGAACTGCGTCACGGATCTCGTTGATCTTATCCGTGGTAATGCCCTCGTTAGGTGTCATTGTCACTTCGCCTTTTACCACTTGCTCTTTCAGCTCCTCGATCCTCGCACGCGCGTCGTCAGAGAGAAGTTTCTCATAAAACTCGTTCTCCGCAATACCCACAGCGCCGGTCTCAATGCCGAACACTTCCCTCTTGCCGTAATTGACATCGCCCTTCATCGCTCTGTCCACAACGTTGACAGCGTTCTGGGGAATGTTTTTGATCGCGGATGTGATGATCACGTTCGCCATCTCAGGCTTCGTGTCCTTCAGAGCCTCCGCCTGGTCGGAATCCACACCGATGGCGAATTTGCCCTGCTGCACTGCCGCGTCGATCACACCGAGACCGGACTGTCCTGCCGCCGCAAAGACAACGGATACATCGTTGTAGAGCAAAAGCCCGTTCTCCTTGCCCTTCGCCGTATCGGTAAAGCTGCCCACATAGGATGTGGCTACTTTGATATCGGGGTTGATCGCCTGCGCGCCCTCGATATAGCCTACCAGGAACTCGTTGATGCCCGGGATATCCATACCGCCCACAAAGCCGATCGCATCCTCGCCGAGCTCTTCCGCTTTCAAAGCAGCCGCCGCGCCCGCAAGGTAACACATCTCGTTGTTCTTCGTACCCATGATATAGACGTTTGCAGGGGGCTCAGCCATCTCGTCATCCAGATTGATGAACTTCTGGTCAGGATATTCCTCCGCCACCTGTACCAACGCGTCATCATTGTTGCTGGAGATCGTAAGGATCAGGTCGTAATCCTTTTTGCACATATCCACAAGTGCCGGATAGTATTTGGAAGTATCGGTTCCCGCTTCCACGTACTCCACTTCCACGCCGAGCTCTGATTTCAGTGGTTCGATCGATGCGAATGCCGCGTCAAAGAAGGATTTATCTCCCAGTGTGCCGGGGATCATCAGACCTACTCTGTAGGTGCCGCCCTCAGCCGCTCCTTCCGCCGCCGCTTCCGGCGCTTCCTCAGTCTCCGCCTCCGCGGCAGTCTCCTCAGCCGGCGCTTCCGCAGTTGTCTCCACCTCATCGGGTTCCGGCGCGCCGCAGCCGACGAGCAGCCCGGCAGTCATGCAAAATGCCAGTACCGTTGCAATAACTTTTCTCTTCATGTCTCTTTTTCCTCCGTTTTTTTTGTTTATCTCAACCGCAGGACGCGGTTTACGATCTCTTTAGAAATATCGCTCCATCACGCTCCAGAAACGCTCCAGATCCACTTCCTCTGCAAACCGGAAATTTCCCTGCACCGGCGGGTCGATCTCATAATAATTCGTCCGATCCACCATGGTGCCTCTGGTGAGGTTTCCCGCAAGTTCCACCGAAAAGCGCCCTCTTTTCAGCGTCACCACCTGCGGATCGATCAGATATGCCACGAGAAGCACATCGTGCAGGGTGATCGGATAGCCCGTCTTTTTCTGAAAGATGTCAATCCCCCGCAGATAGTAATCCATCGTCTCCGATCCTTTGCCGTGCCATTCCTCCAGGCGCTCGGGGGAAACCTTCAGATATTTTGTCACGTCCAACCCCATCATCACCAGATTGTCCGCCTGCTCCGCAACGATGGACACCGCCTCGGGATCGCAGACGATATTCCACTCCGGCGCCGTGTTGAAAAAAGCCCCTCCCATGGCGATGATCCTCACTTTTTTCATGCGCTCCGGCTCCCGCAAAAAAGCCAGCGCCAGATTTGTCATACAGCCCATCTCCAGGATCACGAGCTCCGGCTCTCTTCTCACGGTATCCAGCATAAAATCCACCGCCGTCTCAGAGCACTGCTCCGCTCCCGTTTCATCTTCCCCAGAGCCGCCCGCTCCTGCCGTCGGAATCTCCCTGCCGAGAAGCTCATACTGCAACGGCTCCTCCACGGCTCCTCCCGGCGGCTCCAGGAGGGCTCTGCCCCTGCCCGCATGTACCGGGATCTCCGTGCGCCCCCAATGCCGCAGCAGATCTTCCACCATCTTCCTCCGTTTTCCGGTATCCTTATAGACCGTCGTAATGCCCAGGATCTCAAGATCGGGACAATTAAGTGCCAGCATCAGCGCGGCTGTGTCATCTACATCATCCCCAAGGTCCGTATCGATCAATATCTTATACTTTTCCATAATCTGCACCCCAAATGTACTTCATTACAGGTAGTATACGTGCAGATTGCCTTTTCGTAAAGGACAAATGTCCTCTTCTCTTCTGGCAATATAGCAAAATATTCGACTTGTTTTTCATGCAATTTGCATAATATTTGCATATAAAAAGGACATTGCTGTCGGTATTTAAAACCGTCAGCAAATGTCCTTCCTTCTGCTCTGGATCGCAAACATAATCTGTGTGATATTCTGCTCCTCTTCCTCTGTTATATCCAGGAAACGGCAGCCGTACTCATAGCCTGCCCCCTCGTCTTTTTCTATGATGCGCAGTACCTCGCAATATAAAACGGATTCAGGACTTTCTTCAAGCAACTTAACCCTCAGCTGAAATCTGCTGCCCTTTGCATATTTCTCCTCCGAGAATATACAGACTCCGCCAATACTGATATTCAGCAATCTACAGGTCTTTTCTGCCCCCTCAGTTCCACTGTATCTGATAATCACTGCATCCATATTCACATTCAGCCGGAAAAACGCACGATCATTTTCCACCTTTGTGATAACCAGATTCTCCGCCCTCCATACATTTTTTAACTCAGGTGTGATAATCCCTTCCATATAAACTGCTTTTCTTTTGTACCCGCTGTATCCGCGGATCCTGACACGGACAGATCCGCCTTTCAGTGGAACTCTGTTTTCGGAATACTGCTGCAGCTGTGCGGAATCTCCCGCTGGTTCCAACAGCTTTGCGAAAAAAAGCAAACGTTCATCAAAGGTCGTTACCTCCACCCGTATGCCGGAATAAACTTCAATCCCCTCCTCGGGTGCCTCCAAATCGGCCTTTTTCCCAAACAAATCAAACAGCACTACTATATTCCTCCTGCTCTCATCAGTATTTTTTTAGTCTTTTGATATCCCTAGCGAAACAGCCGCATGATATCATTGTACATCACAAATATCATCAGAATGAAAAACAGGATCAGGCCCGCCATATGGACAAACCCCTCCTTCTCCGGCGGCACCGGTTTCCCCCTCACCACTTCCAGAAACATAAATACCAGTCTTCCACCGTCGAGCGCCGGAAGCGGCAGCAGATTCATCACGCCGATATTGATCGAAAGGATGACTACCAGCTCCAGCATACTCATCACCACGGTGAGAAACCCGTATTCCTTAGCGGTCTCATAGGTCTCCCCCACATAGCTTGCCACCCCTACCGGACCTGACACATCATCTTTTCCCAGTTTTCCGGTGACTAACATCTGTAAACTCTTTATCGTGTTTTTCAGTACATACTCTGACTCATAGAAGCCATACTTGATGATGGAAAATCCTCTGCAGGGCATATATTCCCCTACTCCCATAAGGCCGATATAGTAGCGGTCATCCTCCGCGCTGTAGGTCGGCGTCAGCACCACGGAATATTCCTCACCGTCCCGCAGATAGGAGATGGAGAAATCCTTTCCGTCGCTGTTCAACATCGAATTGAGGCGGACTTCCCGGTAGACGTGGATCTTCTCCCCGTTCATCCGCGTGATCACATCCCCCGCCATCAGCCCGGCCTCCTGCGCTGCCGAGCCCTCGGAAACCATCTGGATCACAGGCAGATCGGTCCCCCTGTACGCCACCAGGATCAGCGCGATCAAAAATCCTAACAGAAGATTGACAAAGGGACCCGCAAAGACCGTAGCGATCCTTGACCAGACCGGGGCGTCCAGAAAGGAGCCCCCTTCGCCTTCCCGCCGCAGATACCTCTCGGTCTCCTCCCTCTCCGCGGAAAGTCCATCCTCCCCCTCAAATATGCAGGCGCCGCCGAAGGGAAGCAGTTTTATGGAATATTTTGTCCCTCCTCTGTCGATGTGATAGAGCGTCGGCCCCATGCCGATCGCGAATTCCACCACATGGATGCCGTTTTTTTTCGCCACAAGGAAATGTCCGAATTCATGAGATAATACGATGATGCCGAATATGATAACAAATAGAATGATTGTCACTGATGTTTCCTGTCTTTCTCATTTATTTTTAATAGTTTATGTTATTTTCCACGGATTCATGTGCCGCCGCTTCCGCTTCCAGAATCTGCTCCACATTCGGATCGCTCACCACCTTATGTTCCTCCATGGCTGCAGCGATCACCTCCGCGATCTGCAGAAAGCGGATCTTATTGTGCAGAAACAGCTCTACCGCCCGCTCATTCGCCGCATTGAATACCGTAGGCATCGTGCCGCCGGTCTTCGCCGCCTCAAAGGCCAGTCTCAATCCGGTGAAGGTCTCCATATCCGGCTTCTCAAAAGTCAGTTTCGCCACGTCGAACAGATCAAGCTGCCTGTTTCCCGGCACCGGATACCGGTCGGGGTAGAACAGCGCATACTGGATCGGCAGTTTCATATCCGGAACGCCGAGCTGCCCTATCACAGCCCCGTCCTGATACTCCACGGCGGAGTGAAGAATGCTCTCCGGATGGATCACTACCCGGATATCCTCCAGCCCCACTCCGAAAAGCCATCTCGCCTCCATCACCTCCAGTCCTTTGTTCACCAGGGTGGAGGAATCGATCGTCACCTTCTTTCCCATGGACCAGTTGGGATGTCTCAACGCATCCTCCGCCCTCATCTGTTCCAGATCCTTCCTCTTCTTTCCCCGGAAAGGTCCGCCGGAGGCCGTCAGCAGAATCTTTTTGATCTGACTCTTTTTCTCCCCCTGCATGGACTGAAAGATGGCGCTGTGCTCGCTGTCCACCGGCAGGATCGACACCCCGTTCTCCTGCGCAAGCGGCATGATGATATGCCCCGCCGTCACCAGTGTCTCCTTATTGGCCAGAGCGATATCCTTGTGCGCTCTGATCGCCTCGATCGTCGGCTGTATCCCGATCATCCCCACGATCGCCGTCACCAGAATATCCATCTCCCGCAGGCCCGCCATCCGCAAAAGTCCATCCATCCCGCAGGCGACCTCGACATCCAGATCGGACACTCTTCCCCGCAGATCTGCCGCCGCCTCCTCGGACCACATCACCGCAAACTTCGGCCGAAACTCCCTGATCTGTTCCTCCAGCAGTTTCACGTTGCTTCCCGCCGCCACTGCAGCCACCTGCAGCCTGTCCGGATACTTCCTCGCGATCTCCAGGGTCTGTGTCCCGATCGATCCCGTAGATCCCATCACCCCTATTTTCTTCATGTTCTCTCTCCGTTTCCTCCAAAGATTCCAACGCTTTTTCCGCTCTATCCCAGCAGAAACACCGCCATAAAATAGATCACCGGCGCCGTAAAGATCACACTGTCAAAGCGGTCCATCACCCCGCCGTGCCCTGGGATCAAATTCCCGTAATCCTTTATCCCGGCATTTCTCTTCACTGCGGAGGCCGCCAGATCCCCGACCATGGAGATCAGGGAACCCACGCCGCAGATCAGCGCAAAAAACAGGACAATTCTCTCATCCGCCACCATCTCTCTCACAAAAAAACCGTACAGAGCTCCCAGCGCCGCCGCCCCAGCAACACCGCCCACGGCTCCCTCCACCGATTTCTTTGGACTGAGCACCGGCGACATTTTATGCTTTCCAAGGAGCATTCCCACACAGTAGGCGCAGGTGTCGCATCCCCAGGAAGCTATCAGAATAAGCCATACGATAAACAGCCCCGTCTCCGCTTTATCGCCGGCTGCCCCCCTGCCAAACTCTCTTGTCAGATAGATAAACGACAGGCATACCGGACCGTAAAAAAAGCCGAAAAATGCCGCCATCACCTGAGAAGCCTGAAATTTCGGAAACCCGAACACATAGACGAACATCCCCCCCATAAAGACGCAGATCAATGTGAAAAGAATCGCTGTCTCCACAGGTATCACCTCTGTCTCCATGCTCAGGGACAACAGAAG
This sequence comes from uncultured bacterium, assembly GCA_947643595.1. Classification (GTDB taxonomy): domain Bacteria; phylum Bacillota; class Clostridia; order Lachnospirales; family Lachnospiraceae; genus 1XD8-76. The sequence continues at coordinate 37,590 of CANRWP010000019.1, forward strand.
GTAATAAAAAATAATACCGATGATACCGACGATTTCCAGTCCGTTCTTTTTCCCGGACTTTTCCCCCACACTGACTCCCGCCGCCCCGGCCAGTTCCCGGTAAGCCATCAGCGACAAAAAAACCATGGCCGCCAGCAAAACATACCCGCCGGCGAACATCGTGACAAGCGCAAGGACAATCAATATGATACTGCTCCTGAGTCTGACCCAAAACATCTGCACATTCCGCCTTTCTATACCATTCCGAACCGTCTGTCTCTCTGTCTGTAGGCCTCCACCGCCTTTTGCAGTTCCTCCTCGTCAAAATCCGGCCAGGGTACTTCCGTAAAATAGAATTCCGAGTAGGCAAGCTGCCACAACAGATAATTGCTGATGCGAAGCTCATAGGAAGTGCGGATCATCAGATCCGGATCCGGCAGTCCGGCCGTATCGAGTGCAGCGGAGATCCGCTCCTCGGTGATCTCATCCGGCGATATCTCGCCGTCTTTCACGGAGCGGGCAATATTTTTGACCGCTCTGGTCAACTCATCTCTCCCGCCATAGTTCAGCGCTATCGTAAAGTTTAAGCCGTCATACGTCTTCGTCGCCTCCTCCAGCTGCGCGATATCCCTCTGAATCGCCTCGCTTAGCCCGCTCTTATCGCCTATGACCCTCACCCGCATATTGTTCTTCTTCGCCGTCCTCTGACAGTTTTTCATATACTGATTCAGAAGCTTCATCAGCGCGTCCACCTCATCCTGCGGCCTCCTCCAGTTTTCTGTGGAAAAAGCGTACACGGTCAGATATTTAATTCCCATGTTCCAGGCGGCCCGGCAGATCACCTCCACGTTCTTCGCCCCCTGCGCGTGTCCGTAATTTCTCGGCATTCCCCGCTTTTTGGCCCATCTCCCGTTTCCATCCAGTATGATCGCTACATGCTGCGGTACATTTTTATTCTTCTCTTCCATCTCTTCACACTCTTCACGCTCGAAGGCGGCAACAGATACTTCTCCTGTGCCGCCCCTTTATTTTACCGTTTAAACTATAATTTTTATACTTTCATGATCTCTTTGGACTTTTCATCCATCAGCTTTTCCATATCCTTGATATATCTGTCCGTCATCTTCTGCAGCTTATCCTGCAATTCTTTGATCTCGTCCTCCGACACATCCTGCTTGGAGAGCTTTTTGAAAGCTTCGTTGCCGTCCCTTCTGATATTGCGGACAGCCACTTTTCCTTCCTCCGCTTTCTTTTTGATCTCCTTCACCAGATCTTTTCTGCGCTCCTCCGTCAGCTCCGGGAACACCAGCCTGATCACCGCCCCGTCGTTGGAAGGGGTGATCCCCACATCGGAGGCCATGATCGCTTTCTCGATCTCCTTGATCAGCGTCTTCTCCCAGGGCGCGATCTGCAGCATTCTGGGTTCCGGCACTGTTACGTTTCCCACCTGCTGGATCGGCGTGGGCGTTCCGTAGTAGTTCACTTTCACCTTGTCCAGCACATGGGGATTGGCACGCCCAGCGCGTATCGTCTGGTAATCTCCCTCCAGATACTTATACGCCTTCTGCATCTTATCATCATATACTTTTAACCGTTCATCCATAACTTTTTCCCTTCTCTTATACTATCACTTTTGTCCCGGTAAAACTGCCTTTTACCGTATTCACAATACTGTCCTTTTCGCTCAGCCCGAACACCCACATCGGCATCTTATTGTCCCTGGCCAGAATGGAAGCCGTCATATCCACCACCTGCAGATTCTTTTCAATGACTTCCCCGATCGTAACCTCTGCGTATTTTCTGGCCTCCGGATTCTTTCTCGGATCATCGTCGTAGACCCCGTCCACCGCTTTCGCCAGCAGGATCACATCCGCCTCCACTTCCACCGCCCGCAGAACGACACCGGTATCCGTGGAAAAATAGGGATGTCCTGTGCCTCCCGCAAAAAATACCACCTGACCGTGGGCAAAGTACTTATTCGCCCTGTCCTTGGAAAACAGCTTCGTAAAAGAACCGCATTCAAAGGGCGTCAGGATATTGGTCATCATACCCACGCTGCGGAAGATCTCCGACACGTAAATACAGTTCATCACCGTAGCCAGCATGCCGATCTGATCCGCCTTCGTCCTGTCAATATTCTCACTGGAACGCCCGCGCCAGAAATTGCCGCCGCCGATCACAATGCCGACCTCGATACCGTCATCCACAAGCTGTTTCACCTGCAGAGCCACACCCCTGACAGTCTCCTCGTCAAACCCTGTTTTCTTCTCGCCGGCCAGCGCTTCCCCGCTGAGTTTCAGCATGATTCTCTTCATAAAGATCTCTCCTATTTTCTGGCCTTCTTGATGTCCTCAAAGAAGGAAGAAGGACTGACATCCGCATAGCACTGCGAGCAGAGACCCTCGATCACCGCGCCGTTGTTGATCTGAACGGACTTGGACTTGATATTGCCCATCACAATGGCGGAAGTGTCCAGAATGACGGGACCCTTCACATCGATATCGCCTTTCACCGCGCCCGCGATCACCGCGCTGGTCGCAAAAATGTTTCCGATAATGATCGTATTCTGTCCGATCTTGATGCTGGCGGTACTGTGGATATCGCCGTTGATACGCGCTTTCTCCGCATACACATCAGCCGCCTTGGACGCTCCTTCGATCGTCCCTGTAATATTCAATTTTCCGAGAACATCAATATTTCCGATTACTGTTCCGATGACGTCCATAGACCCCTGGGAAGCGATATCTCCCCGGATTGTCATTCCCGCCGTGATCAGGGCTGTCTCTTCTACAACCTCCCCCTCCAATTCTGTTCTCTCTGTCTCCATTTCCATGTACTGTGTCTCTTCCACCTGAACTTCCTCCTCCTGTTTTTCATTTATTTCCTCTACCGTCTCCGGTTCCCCATACGCATCCTCCACCACTGCCTGGGGCTCCTCATACGGTATTTCCGGAATTTCTTCCACTTCCGTCTCCGGTACGATCTCCGGTATCACTTCCGGTATTACCGCCGGTTCCTCCTCTGCCGCTTCCGGCACGATCTCCGGCACCACTTCCGACGCGATCTCCGGTATCGCTTCCGGCTCTTCCTCCGGTATTGTCACCGTTTCTTCCGCCATTGTCTCCGATTCCACATCCAGATTCAGATCCATGTTGTCAAGCATCCTGCTCAAATCTTCCGCAGTCTCCGGGGCCAAACTGTCTCCCGCGCTCTGTTCCGGGACATTTACTTTCTCCACCGCTTTCCTCTCTGCCGCCTGCGCTTCCTCCGGCACAAGCTCGTTCACGGCCTGCGACAGATCTTCTTTCAGTTCAGAAAAAAAGCCCATTTCTATTTTCCTCCGTATTTCTATATCTGATATTGTATTTTCCCTTCTACTCGTTCGCCACATGCTGAATCAGCATGGTCTCTTTTGTGATCGGCACGATCTCCGTATCTTCCAGCTCCTGAATCTCTTCGATCAGCTTCGGCAGCGCCTCCACTGTGGAATGTTTGTCCGCCGCGTCGTGCAGCAGCACCATCGCTACACGGTGGGACGGCACCTGATTCATCACACGGTTCACTATCTGTCCGCTGTTCAAATAAACACTCGTCGCATCCCCCGCCGAGACATTCCAGTCGAAATACTCGATATCCATGGCTTTCAGATAGGCTGTTATCTCACGGATATCCGTCCGGCTGACATTGTTGCTGCTTCCGCCTGGGAAACGGTAAAAATGGCTGACCACTCCTGTCTCATTATAGAGAAAGTTTCGCAGCGTTTCCAGATCCTTCTGAAAATTTTCCAGAGACGCATAGATATTGCCGTACTCATGGCTGTAGGAATGCATCCCCAGGGTGTGCCCCTCGTCCACAATTCTGCGATAGACATCGCCGTAGCCTTCTTTTCCCTTTCCTGTCACAAAAAAGGTCGCCTTCACATTATACTGCGCCAGAATATCGAGGATTTCCTCCGTATAAATGCTGGGGCCGTCGTCGAACGTGAGATACACCTTTCTCGTATCTTCCGTCCCGGAAGCCGCCTCTTCTCCCGCCTCCTCCTCCGCATCCGCCGGGGGAGCGGTTCTCCCGGAAGCTCCGGCACTCTGACGGAGCTCCTCATTGATCCGCAGAAGCGCCTCTGCCCTGTCAGTGGCATCCACGGAATCCTGCAGCGCACCTTCCAGAAAATAGATCTGCCACTCCATGCTCTCCGCGTATTGCCTCGCCCGATGCAGTTTTATGCCAAGAATAATGCAGCCCGTCGTCGGAAGTAATATCATAAGCACCACCGCGCGTACAATCATCTTTTTCAGGCGATCGATCCTCTTTCGCCTCCCAGGTGTCATCTCACGATTTTGCCCCTTTTTTGTCTCTTCCACTCGTTCCGTGCTCATATCTCATATATTTTATCACATTTCTATCTTCTTGTAAAAAAGAATCTTTGGTAATTTTCTTCAAAATATTGACATTCTCGCCTCAGGATCGATAATCTCCGTTAATTTTCACGTAATCATAGGTGAGATCGCATCCGAATGCCCGCGCGCCGGCTTTCCCCTGTCCCAGATCCACCTGAAACGTGATCTCGTCCGCCGCCAGCACCTCTTTTGCCGTCTCCTCTGAAAACGGAATGCCCGCGCCGTCTCTGCACACTTCCACCGCACCGTTTTTGCTGGAGATACTGACGCCCACTCTGGCGATCCGGAAATCGGCGTCCGCGTAGCCGATCGCGCAAAGCACTCTGCCCCAGTTCGCATCCTCCCCGAATACGGCACATTTTAAGAGCGGCGAAGAGATCACGCTCTTTGCCACGATTCTGGCGCACTCTTCGTCCGGTGCGCCCGCCACGCTGCACTCCAGAAGTTTTGTCGCGCCCTCCCCGTCCTTCGCCAGCATTCTGGTCAGATGCAGCATGACCAGATAGAGCGCCTTTTTGAACTTCCGGTAAGCTTCGCCGCCCGTCTCGATCTCCTCGTTCCCCGCAAGCCCGTTCGCCAGAAGCAGCACCATGTCGTTCGTGGAGGTATCCCCATCTATGCTGAGGCAGTTGTAAGTCACCTGCACGATCTCGTCGAGAGCCTCCTGCAGCATCTTCGCCGAGATCCGGCAGTCCGTCGTGATAAAATTCAGCGTGGTCGCCATATTGGGGCAGATCATACCGCTGCCCTTTGCCATGCCGCCCACCCGGCAGAGTTTTCCCTCCAGCTCAAACTCCACAGCCGCCTCCTTCTTCACGGTATCCGTGGTCATGATGGCCTTCGCCGCCTCCATATTTCCCGTCCTGCTCAGTCCCGCAGCCAGCTCTTTTATATGGCTCTCGATGGGCTCGATCGGCAGGATCTCCCCGATCACTCCGGTAGATGCCGCCAGCACCTCCTCCGGTCTGATCTGCAGCTCCCCTGCCGCCAGAGCGCACATTCTTTCCGCCTTCTCCTCGCCGTCCGCGTTGCAGGTGTTGGCATTCTTGCTGTTGGCGATCACCGCCCTCGCCGTATTCGCTGTCTTTGCGAGATGCCGTCTACAGACAAGGATGGGGGCTCCCTTTACCTTGTTGGTCGTATAGACCGCCGCTGCTCTCGCCGGCACTTCGCTGACAAAAAGAGCCAGATCGTTCTTCTCCTTCACAGGGTTCAAACCGCAGTTCAAACCGTTTGCCAGATATCCTTTTGCCGCACAGATACCGCCCTCCACATAGCGATACCCCTCTGCCTGCTCAAAACTCACTTCTTTGGAAATGACCTTATCCATATCGTTTCTTCCTCTTTTCGTCTCTTTCTGTTCCCGATCCTACACCCGCGTGGAATTCAGATCCAGTCTCTTGATGATATCCTGCTGGATTGCCGGCGACAGATCCAGGAAATTCACAAAAGTACCGTGGATCCGCATAATGTAGACACCGCTGGGCGCATACTTTTTGGGATTTGCCAGCACGGCCCGCAGAATCTCCGGCGTCGTCACATTCACATACAGATAGAAAGGCGCGATCCCCCGGTTCTCCTCGTTGAAGAACGTCGGCGTCAGCACTCTGCGCTTAAACTGCAGCCCTCTCTCCTCACAGGTCGGCGCCGTGAACAGTTTCGGGTCTATCCCATAATGGGAAGCATAGCCGCCCCTGAACTTTTCGTAGGGGAGCTGCATCGCGGACAGGATCCGAAACCCGAGCCCCTGCCCCGCTTCCCCGTAGAGAGGATCCACGCCGTAGTTCAGCATCTCGCGGGATTTTCTTCCCTCCGGTGTGGCGCCGGTCCAGTAGCCGTACAGCAGATGGGTGGACGGCGTCGCGAAATCCGGGCGGAAACTGTTGCCGAGATAATTTTTCCTCGCCGCCACCATATCGGATATCCTGACCGCGATCTCCCGCGCCTCCCTGTCCACCTCCGGAATATTGTTTCCGAATTTCGGCGCAGAAAGAAGGAAATCTTGCAAATCCTCATATCCGGCAAAGTCCGCTTGCAGGGCTTCCATCATTTTCTCTGCCTGCTCCGGTCTCTCCGCCAGCAGCTTATCTATCGCGAGGAAAGAGTCCGCCACCACCGCAAGGCCGTGGATCAGACAGCCGCTGCCGTTGTATTTTGTGCCCTGCTCCTCCGTGTCCCGCATGTCCACACCGCTGTCCATTCCGCCCATAAAAACGGACAGGAAGGGCACGGGCTCCCTGGAGATCGCCTCGGATGCGCCGTTGGCCGCATCGGTCATTTTTTCGATATAGAAGGCGGCCGCCTCATAAAATTTATCCCGGATCTGAGCAAGCATCTCCTCCGCGGACATATCTTTCGTGAAATCCGGCCCCATCTTCTTTCCGGTGATCAGAGACTTCCCGTGATGCAGGGTGAGCTCCAGTATCTTCGCCAGATTCAGCCAGCTGTTCGTAGTGTTTCCGTTGTCCTTGCCCATGATCAGCGGCTCCTGACATCCGGCCACTGAGTAATCCGGCAGGTCGCAGTCCTCCACACCGCCCTGGCGCAGAATCTCAAAAATTGAATCGTCATTAAACAAAGAAGGTGTCAGCACGCCCGGCGAGAAGAAAAATTTCCCCATGTACTCATACAGTTCATCCGGCGTGTTTTTATGTAATTTGACCGACAGGATCGGCTGCGGAAAATTCATCTCGTAGTAGGCGTCCATAATGGCATAACTCATCTCGCAGGTCAGGTCGTTCCCCGCCAGATCTCTTCCGCTGATCAGCACGTTCTGGGAGATCGCCCAGCTTCTGTCCCCGATGTTGAAGAACACGAGAAAATGTTTGAACAGGTCCGCGGCCTCCCCACGGCTCAGGCCATCCTTCGCGCGGTAAGGCTCAAAGATTCTGTCCGCATTTCCCACGGAAAAGGCGTACGGATTGGGCGCCTGTTCCAGACACATCACCTGCCACAGGATCAGATAGGACTGGATCGCTTCGTAGAGGCTGTCAGCCCCCTTCGCCGGCACTTTGCGCAGAGTCTGTTCCATCAGCGCAAGCTGCGCCTTTCGGCCGGGATCTGCACTCTTCTGCAGTTCCTTCGCCAGATCCGCATAGCGTCCCGCCAGTTTCACCGCTGTCTGCAGCGTCCTCTTCATCGCCGCAAAATTCACGCGGTACTTGTCGTTCTGTGCCTCTTTTTCTTTTTTCTCAAGACTGAGGATCATGGCGTCCACACCGAAGGCAAGCGCCCCCCTGAAATCCGCTATCACGTGCCCCGTCACCTGCTCAATGAAAAAGGCGACCTCGCCGGTGTAATCTTCATATTCGTCGTATACTTCCTTCAGTTTCCGCACATAGGGCGTCCGCTCCATGTGATCCTTGACAGCCGCGATCCTCTCCCTCGTAAATTCCTCGTTCGGCACAATGTCGTCGAACACGGCCGTCGCGTCACAGTATCCGCAGAAAGTCTCCACCTCAAACGCCGGATTGATCAGCGCGTACGTTCTCGCAAAGGCATCCCTCTGCGTCCCGGCGAAAACGGCATGTTCGCTGATGGATAAAGGCATAACATCGATCACCTTATCCAGTTTCACCGCCGCTGCCATCTCAGCCGGAAGCCTGCCCAGTTCTTCTTCGTTCAGATAAGCCGTCTCCCTCGCCAGAAACCAGCCGTCCAGCCTCTGAAGCGAGCGCTCTTCCCGAAACAGCTTCTCCGCCTTCTTTCCGATTTCTCCCTCCTTGTAAACCTCAAAAATCCCCATATTTTCCCTCTTTTCCGCACCCCGAGCCGGTGCTGTTCTTTGTGATGATATAATATTAAAAGTAAATTTGATTTTTATTTCTATGTATGGATCACTGAGATCCCTGCCCTCCGGAAAGCTTCCTCAAAACGCTTTACGGTCTCCTCCGACACATATCCGTCCTCCACCCGGTATGCCATCCGGCACTGCTCCCACTTTTCTTTCCCGTACTCATGGTATGGCAGTATTTCCAACGTCATCCTCTCTGAAGAATGCGCCTCAAAAAAGGCCAGAAATCCCTGCAGAGCCTCCTCCGTATCGTTAAATCCGTGGATAAGCGGAATCCGAACCGCGATCTGCCTGCCGCTCTCCAGTATCTTTTCCAGATTATCCGCCACCGTCTTATTGGAAACACCCGTTATTTTTTTGTGGATCTCCTCCGACGGATGTTTAAAGTCCATAATCAGATAGTCGATACAGGGAAGCAGCTCCGTAAGCCTCGGATTTGTGCCGTTGTTTTCCATGGCGATATGAATTTTTTCCAGGTGCAGTCTCTCCAGCAGAGCTTTCAGCTCCTGAAACTGCACGGTGGGCTCCCCTCCGGTAAAGGTGACGCCGCCGCCTTCAAAAAACATCGCCCGGCTGCGCAGCACTTCCTCCACAAGCTCTTCCACGCTGTATTCTTTGCAGGAAAACTTCTCCTTCACCCTTCCACTGTCCCTGTCCTCCACATACATCCGGACTCCCTCCAGGGAGATCCCTTCCGGGTTGGCGCACCAGGGACAATGCATGTTGCACCCCTGCATATGATAGACCAGACGATTTCCGGGGCCATCCTGAGAATAATTAAATCCTTTTTGAATAATTTTCATTCTATGATCTCCTGACATCAGGCAGAACTTACTGCTACTCTGTATTTTACCATACATATATCCGTTTGCGCTATATAAATTTCACATGTTTTCTTTTCCTGACATTCGGGCAAAAAAAGGTTTCCTTTTTCTCCTTTCCGACTTATAATATATAGATGATTGCGAAGCGTTATCTGCAAAATGACGGAAATGGTCCATCCGGGCAAAAACGGGCTCCGATGCAGTGGCAAGTCGCCCTTATTTTGTCCGGATGGACCATTTCCTGTATATTTGGAAGTAACTTTGCGAATAAAAAATAGAAACAGTAGGAACGGAGCAGTTTGACATGAACAACATAGACAGAATAGAGGCATTCATAGAGAGCGGTAAAAATACATCACGGCGGATCGGATTGGAACTGGAGCATTTCGTCTGCGACCGGGATTACCGCGTCATCTCCTACCCGGAAATGGCACAGTGTCTGGAAAAAATATGTGGGATCCTGCAGGGGGAACCCGTGCGGGAACACGGAGAGATCTTAGGCATCTCCTGTGATAACTTCACTTTTTCCCTGGAGCCCGGCTGCCAGCTGGAAATCAGCATTTCCCCCCAGAAAGATCCCGGAACGATCCGGGATATCTATCTGCGTTTCAGGGAGGTCTGCGATCAGGTTTTTGGAAGCAGAGGATTCTCGCTTCTGGAAAAGGGTGTCTTCCCTTTGATCGAAAACGGGGATATCACCGCGGACGAGCTTCCTCTGATCCCTAAGGAGCGTTACGCCCTGATGGATGCTCATTTTTCCTCCACTGGCAGGCTGGGCCGCTGCATGATGCGCGCCAGCGCGGCCACTCAGGTTTCCGTCGACTTTTCTTCCGAGGAAGACGCCCTGCAGAAAATGCGGGTTCTGATCCGGCTCGCCCCTGTTATCTCTCTCCTGACAGAAAATAAAAACGGGCTGGGCCGCGCTTTAAAGTGGAAACCCCATCTGATCCGAAATCAGATCTGGCGGGATGTGGACCCTGTGCGCTGCGGCTATTTTGAGCGTTCCATGTCGGAGGATTACTCTTTCCGGGCTTATGCGGAATATATCTATGCCGCTCCATGTATTCTTCTGCAGCACGACGAACAGGTGGTGGACATGCAGGGACATTCCGCCGCGGATTACTATAAAGAGAGACAGATCGATACGATCGAACATCTACTCTCCATGTTTTTCCCCATGGTGAGGCTGAAAAAATATATCGAATACCGCGTGGCAGACAGTATGCCCATCGAAGCGGCCCTCGGATACGCGGCCTTTATCAAGGCGATCGTCTACAACAGGACCCTGCTGGAAAAACTGGACCGGGAACTATCAGACGTTCAGAGCGCCGCCGCTGTCCTTGCCGCCGAAAATTCCGTTATTTCCATGGGCTATCAGGCGGACGTATACGGGAAACCGGTGATGGAATGGATGACACAACTGCTGGAAGCCGCTCTCAGAGAAGCGCCCGAAAACGAGCAGCTCCTCATCCGCCGGATCATACCTCTTCCTGTGATGAACAACCAGTACCGGAATCTGGTGGCAGGAAAAGAGGCGCTGCACAGGGAGAGCGCCGCGGCTATTCGGAAGTATCTGCTCTCTTCCACCGCCAAATATCACAACCGTGTCGTGAAAACCCTGTATCTCCCGAAACTGTTTTCACAGAAAGAAATTCGGGTATTCGACAACGCAGTCTCCGTTCTCTATGGGATCTTCGACAAAGTGATCGCCGAGTATGAGCGGAGCGAAGCCTACCGGCGTCTGTTCGGCTATCCGAAGGAGCTGGAAGAACTGATCTTGCGCAGACCGAAATACGATTGTAATATTCCGATCTCCAGGATCGATATCTTTTACCAGGAGGAGACCGGTGATTTCCGGTTCTGCGAATTTAATACGGACGGCACAAGCGCCATGAACGAGGATCGGGAACTGAATACGGCCTTTGAATCCTCCGAAGCTTACCGTGAATTTCACAGGACCTATTCTCTGCATAAGTTTGAACTGTTTGACACCTGGGTGGAGGAAGCCATCCGACTTTATCGTCAATACGCTGGCGACGTTTCCGCGCTCCCCTCCGTCGCCATCGTGGATTTCATGGAGCACGCAACCACGAACGAGTTTTTGATCTTCCGGGACCGTTTTGAAAAAAGAGGCTGCCATGCGCAGCTAAACGACATCCGGAAGCTTATCTGGGACGGGAAATACTGTTATGCCGAGGACGGGACAAAAATCGACCTGATCTACCGCAGGGCCGTCACATCGGACATCCTGGCTCATTACCGGGAAGTCGAAAACTTTTTGAGTGCGGTCAAAGCCGGCGCGGTCTGTCTTCTGGGAGATTTCCGGACCCAGATCGTCCACAACAAAATTCTTTTCAAGATCCTGCACAAACCGGAAACCCTTCATCTGCTCACCCGGGAAGAGCAGACCTTTGTCAAAGCGCATGTCCCTCTGACGATCTCACTGGATGAACTGGACAGGCCGGAATACGAGTGGGTAAAGAAAGACGCCTGCTCCGCAAAGGATAACTGGATCATAAAGCCTGAGGATTCCTACGGCTCTCAGGGCGTCCACGCGGGCGTGGAGCTGGCCGACCAGGAAAAATGGAACGATCTTCTCCGGGAACTTCGGGGACAGCACTATATCCTGCAGCAGTTTAACGATCCCTACCGCCTGCCCAATATCGACCTGTTGTCGGAGGACGCGGAATGGGTGAGCACCGGCAATCTGACAGGACTCTTTGTGTACAATGGCAGATTCCGCGGAGTCTACTCCCGGATCAGTTTTGATAAAATGATATCCACACAGTACAATGAAATGTCTCTGCCGACCATTGTCGTAGAATAACACATAATATCTTATATCAAAATATGGGCGCGCCGGTCATACCGACGCGTCCACAGTGCTTCCCTCCGCCGCCGCGGGCGCTGCTGCCGCCAGAGAGACACCGGCGGGAGCGTTTGTCGCCATCGCGCTGCTGATCTCCAGGATCGCCGCGTTTGTCGTCTCCTGCTGCTCCTGCATCATCCGCTGGAACATGGCTTTCAGGTATTTCATATCCGCTTCCACGATCTGTCTCATCTCATCACAGCGATGTTTTTTTTTCACCTGCTTCAGCTCTTCCTCGCTCATCGTACCGCCCGAGCCCAGGCATTCATCCGTCAATTCATCCAAGCTGTTTTCCGCCATCAGCTCCTGCAGTTCCTTCTCCATCCTGCGTATCAATTCCCGCAGTTTCTCCTCACTCATCTCACCGCTGTCGGACTGCGTCTCCTCCATCTCGGAAGTATTTTCTTCCTCGCGCTCCTCCTCCAGCTTCTCTGCCTCCGAAGTGCGTCTGGCCAGCTCCTCCGATTTCAGGTTCTTCAGTTTCTTCTTGGCGATCCGGACCATCTTCTCCGCATGTACGATCGCGATCTCCAAATCCCTGTCATTGTATTCCCCGCAGCCGTACCGCCTGCGCAACATCGCCACCATCGTGCGCGCATGCGTCACCACCTGCCTTGCGCTGACAGAAGTTTTCGCCCGGATAATCCTTCCTGATACATCTCTATAATTATAATTTAACTTTTTGTATTTCTTTTTTTTATTTGTCGTCTTCCGCACAGCGCTCACACCACTGTTTTTCTTCGCCCCATAAGGATCCGCTGTCCTTATTACGGCACCGTTTGCCCCCACCATCATTCCCATATTTTATCTATCCTCCGTGACTTCTTCCACTGAAATCCGTTTCAGTGAGTGTGCATTAATAAGTATAAAGAACGCTTATTATAATTATCGGATAAAATATGGAGATAGTTAACAGATGTTATCCCTTTTTTGATTTTAGGGAATATTTAACCGAATACCCCTCCCCGCCTCCCGCAGGCAGTTCTCCGTTTAGCCTCTCCCGCAGCATCGTATTCCGCCTTGTCACAGTCAGATTCCTCACCGCGCAGGCGATCGCCTTCTTTGTTCCCACTATGACAAGGGCCTTCTTCGCCCGCGTGATCCCCGTGTAGATCAGATTCCTCTGCAGCATCACAAAATGCGTCATCAGAACCGGCATGACCACGATCGGATATTCGCTTCCCTGCGCCTTGTGGATCGTCGTCGCGTAGGCGTGTACCAGCTCGTCCAACTCAGAAATGTCGTAAGTGACAAGCCTTGCGTCGAAGCGGACACTCAGTTCCCTCTCCTCGGTATCCACCGCCTCGATAATGCCGATATCCCCGTTGAAGACCTCTTTGTCGTAGTTGTTCTTCATCTGCATCACCTTGTCGTTCACGCGAAAATCCATTCCGCTGCGGCGCAGCCCCACTCCGACCGGGTTTAACGCCTCCTGCAGGGCAATATTCAGATTTGCCGCACCAACCACGCCCCTCTGCATGGGGGTCAGCACCTGGATCTGTGCAGGGGGCGTCCGATAGTATCGGGAGAGCCTATTTTTCACCAGATCGACAATCTCAGGCAGCGCTGCCTCGGGATCCTCCCGCTCCAAAAAGAAAAAGTCCGATTCCTTCCCATTGGAAATATCCGGCATCTTTCCCTCGTTGATCCGGTGAGCGTTCATGATGATCCGGCTCGACTGCGCCTGTCTAAAGATCCTTGTCAGCCGGATCACCGGAAAGCGCCCCGAATCGATGATATCCCGCAGTACATTTCCCGCCCCCACGGACGGCAGCTGGTCGATATCCCCCACCAGGATCAGACGCATCCCGGGCGGTACCGCCTTCAGCAGGGAATTCATCAAAATGATGTCGATCATCGAACACTCATCCACGATCAACACATCGCCCTCCAGCGGATTCTCCTCATTCCTCTGGTACCCTTCCGGCGGCTTGCATTCCAGCAGCCTGTGGATCGTCTTCGCCTCCAGGCCGGTCGCCTCCGTCATCCTCTGCGCCGCCCGTCCTGTCGGAGCCGCCAGCAATATCTTTAAACCATAGGCGCGAAAGGCGGCGATGATCCCCTGCGTAGTCGTCGTCTTCCCGGTTCCCGGTCCTCCTGTCAACACCATCACCTTGGAGACTGCCGCCCGGCGGATCACATCCCGCTGCACCTCGTCGTATTCCATGCGAACGATCTGTTCAATGCGGGCAATATCCACAGACAGATTCTCATTTCCCGTCTCCTCCCTGGCCTTCTGCAGCCTGCTCCACAGCCTGTCGGAGGCCGGTGCATCCTGCAGTCTCCGCAATTTACCTGCCGTCCCCACCTCCGCAAAGAAAAAAGGCGGCAGATAAATGGCATCTGTCCGTACCTCATCCCCGACTTCCTCCTGAAAGCTGATCTTTGTATCCTGAATCAGATCTCTGTCCTTTAACATCTGGTCCATCGTCATGATCACGGAAGACTCCTCCGCCTCCAGGAGCTTCGCCGCATGTGTGACAAGCTGATACTTTTCCCCGTAGACATGCCCCTCCTCCGCCAGATCGCTGAGAGCGTACATAATACCGCTGCGGAGACGCACATAGGCTTCTCTCTGCATGCCCAGCTTCTGTGCGATCTGATCCGCCGTCCGAAACCCGATACCCCAGATATCGTCCGCCAGGCGAAACGGATTTTCCTTCACAATGCTGATGCTCTCATTTCCGTACTGCTTATAAATCTTCGCCGCGTAGGAGGTGTTGACACCGTGATCCTGCAAAAACAGCATCACATTCTTGATCTCTTTCTGTCTCTCCCAGCTCTCGGCGATCTGCTCCACCCTTTTCCTGCCAATACCCTCCACCTCTAAAAGCCTGTGTATATCGCTCTCAATGATCTCTATTGTCTCCGTGCCGAACTTCCTCACGATCCGACTGGCAAACTTCGGTCCCACTCCCTTGATCATTCCGGAGCCCAGATACTTCTCAATGCCATAGACTGTCGCAGGCAGCGTCTCCTCCCAGGAGTCCGCCATAAACTGCCGCCCGTACCGGGCATCCACTTTCCAGTTCCCCTCCACCAGAAGGACGGCTCCCACATGGACATCAAAAAGATTCCCGACAAGCGCCACAAGGTCGGCATACCCCTTGACACGCACCTTCAGGACGGAATATCCGTTGTCCGGATTCTGATATGTAATTCTCTCCACGACGCAACGTATTTTCATGCTGTTTGCCTCCGGCTGCTCAGGAATATATTTCAAAATATTCATCCAGAGAATGAATTTCTGCATTCCGCTTAACAACCTGTAAAGCTTAAAAATATTATGTGTTATCCTTCCATAAAAGAGTGACTCATAATATAAAAATCATCCTGGCTTGGCAGGTATTTCTTCTCCAACTTTTCAAGGGTATTATCATAATTTTGTGCCTGCTCTTCACTGACAGCCATAATATCACTTTCCTGATAAATCCATTTATGTCCGGCAAGAACATTGGGAATTAACTCTTTTACCATCATTGGGGACGGAAATTTTCCGTTTTCAATACATACATTATATTTTTTACAGCTTTTGAAACCACGGCTGACATAATTAACAGGGCTTCCAAATATAACGATTGCATCGTAACCTAATCTCACAGCCTCTTTAAAAGAATGCTCCATAAGCATCTTACCATATCCCCTTCTCTGATAAGCTGGCAAAATACTTACCGGGCCAAATGTTAAAATTTCTTTCATACGTCCGTTTTCATCCATTAACTTCGCCTTTGTATACATAATATTTCCAATAATGTTTCCATTTAACTCTAAAACAAAATCTAATTCTGGAACGAAGTCTTTATGGTCACGCATGATATGGACTAAATAATGCTCCACACACCCTGGAATGTAAAGATTATAAAAGGCTTCTCTTGTTATTTTTTCTACGATATTGGTAATTTTTCCCGTTTTCCATACAGGAACTGCACACCCCGGCTCACCGGAATGTGCACAATTCCTAAGGCATATCACGGATGCATCGGGGTGGAGAGCCCGTCTGTGAATATATCAAATTCCACGCGCATCATTGGTTGGTTATAGGTGCCTTTGCGTTTCGATTTCGGAATGCGGTTATTGCCGAAATAAATATGCGAGCAGCCAAAATATTTATATTTTGACTTTATCATGGCTTCATAATGCTCCGTTGAATAGCGGTAATTGATATAGAAGGAGGTGTATACATGCTGACTGCTGTCCTTTACGCCGCAATCCACCGTATTCTCGCCTAACAGACTCATGTCGAGCAATTCCATCAGGGCATCGGCTCTCTCCCCGTTTGCCTCATCATTCAACCAGTCATGGCCTCCGTAACCTTCGCTGATATCGACCCAGCTCCTGTAACAGGCAACAGCTGCCAGTTCAGAGTCAAATTCCAGTGGCTCGATGCCGGCCTCAGCGCGATACTCGTTGACTTTCTCAAATTCCAGCGCCTGCACGTAGGTCATTTTTACGCCGAGCTGCAGCGGGTAATTTTTGCCCGATGTCGTGATGTCTTTCTGGGAATTCTGGTTCAGCATCCAGTAGAAATAATAGCACTCATAGTGGTCGCCGAAGGCATCGCGCAGCTCCTTTTTACAGTTCTTCTGATAAGCTGCCACATTGAAGTCTTCGTTTCCCTGGCGGCCTTCGTGGATTCCCACGGTCTGGAAATGCTCCAGCAGAAGCTCCTCATCATTATGGTACAAAAACGCAAGGGCCGGGAAGGATTCCATATAAAAATCCGCATCGAACACCAATGACCAGTCGGCTTTCTCTATATAGGCGTCGTACAACTCGCCGTAGTCCCACTCCACATCATAGGGATTGTGTCCATTCTCCACATCCACCACGAAGGCGGCGCTGTTCGTGTAAAATGGCTCCTCAACCCCTGCCTTGAGCTCACCAAGCCCGACGATGGCAGCAATGTCCGGGGAAACAACTGGAACTTCAGACTCATAGCCGGCCTTTGGACTAACGGCGGGACCATTTCTTCTGCCAGCAGCCTGGACGGGCATGGCAGCGCAAGCTATGAACAGGCCGACTGCCAACATTGCAAATACGGGATAAACAAGCATATTTTTTTTCATATCAGATACCTCCTTCTTCCGGCAGCACCATGTCGTTGATTTTTAAGGTGCGTGCCTTACTGGAAATAGTATAGCAGACTCCAACTGGTAAGTTCGTAATTATTACATACATCTCCGCATTTCCCGTCGATCACATTTTCCTGTAATGCATATATACAGATACCCCTGTTCTGCATATAATTGCGGTCTGCTTTATGCAAGATACGGGGTATTCTTATCTACAATATTTTTAATGCACGATAATCAAACATATTTACAGCCTCAACCCAATTTGGATTATATTTATTGTCTCAGTTTTATTCGTTCATACTTTCTACATGTTTTAATTCGGTGACTTTTGAACTTTCTTCTTACGGTTTCGTTGTACAACTGCACTTTTAAATGCTTTCATCATAGCTGGTGACAATTCCCGACAATCATCATCAAAATTTATAGAGGTTTTTTTCGCCGCCTCAACCTCTTTCAATTGTTCTTCCGCAGGTTTTTGTCCACTCTCAATAATTAATGTTCTGGTCATAATAAAGCTTCTTTTCTGCATTTTTGCAAGTATCTATCCTCATTAACACTATGCTCAAAACTATTCCCTCTTATATTATTCTGTGTTAATAGTATATCAACAAATAACAGAGCAATCAATCACATTTTCCCTAATCACTTTTCAACGTTTTTCATACTCTCTAATTTTGCAAATGGTCTTACCTGGTCTCTCTTTTCTTCTTTAAAGCTTTTTGAATAATCTCATCCATATTACTTTCCTTTACTTTTTCCCCTTCATACTTTTGAACTTGAAGTACCGCATGTTTTGATAATGCCTCTTCACGCTCCTGCTCCAGAAATAATTCTTTTAGATTTTTTGAATCTAAAGCCGCTTTCAAAACCTATACTGCATATTCAGAAATATGATCCCATCCACCATACAGATTTCTTACTGCGCAATCAATCTGCTGGTAACTTAAAGACTCTCCCATTCTTTCTTGTTCGCTCAAGATGCCAATAATATCAGACAAATCCTTCTTGTAACGTCTTCTGGACATTAATTTCATGGCAATAAGATATTCCGCGCTAATTGTCCTGATATTCAACACATTAGAACAGGTACAGTAATACTTAGAGTATTGCGATAATTTAGGACTATATGAACTCGTATTCTTAAAGTCCGCATTTATATCATATGTCATTTCACGAAATCCATAATTGGCTAGGATTGCTGCACCTCCAACTAACACAATCTCAGCGGGCATATTTTTTCCATTTCTCTTTCGAAACTCCTTTGCCAGTTCCTTCAAATAGTAATCCAGATTTTCTTTGGTAAAACCTTTCTCAACAGACATTCCTTATCCCGCTTTCTATAATATTAAACCTCAGAAATTCGGGAATCGCTTCTTTTAAACATTG